>DATGOH010000258.1:0-7873 GCA_035306165.1 Ferdinandcohnia sp. | reverse complement strand
GCGTGGTGGCGCTTCCTGCCGTGCCCTCACGCGCCCACACGGCGCGCGGTCGAGAATCACCAGGTGGTCTGACCGTCCGGCGTGAACGTGCAGCCGCCGCCCTCGAAGAAGCGCACCTCTCCCAGGACCGTGAACACGTCGGGCCCCAGCACGAGCGACGCCGTCCCTGCGAGTTCACCGTCACAGTACACGCGCACCTGGATGGGCCCCTCTGGAGGCACCGGGAGTGAGCGGTACTCCACGCCGAAGTAGTACGGCAAACCGCTCCGCTGGGGATTGTCGACATGAATCGTCCAGCTTATGCCTGCCAGAATTCCGGACAACCGAGCCGTACCTTCGGCGTCAGCGCCACCGATCGGGCATGGTTCTTCGTATGGCAAGTCGCTCCAGAGGCAGCCAAAGCCTGCAACCCTCCACGACTCGCTCTCCCACGGCGGAGCGGTACCGTAGAGGATTCCGAAATCTTTCCAATGGATTCCAGGGGCCTGCAGCTCGATCCACAACCCGGGCGGTGGTGTAGCTCGGATGGTTCGTGAGCAGTACGCCCCACGCCCGTCCGGTCGTACCCGCAGATTGCCCAACTCGTAGGTTCCGACGGCATGAGCTCGAAACCACCCATGGCATGCTTTTTGCGCTACTGGCATAAGAAGATGTTTATCTTTGGGGAACGAACTTCCGGGGTAGCTCTCTGCCGGCAGACGGCTCATCCAGAAATGTTCATAGTGAGCTCCACCGTAGAAGCTTGCCGGCGTACGCACAAAATCAAACAGCCTCCAGTTGCATTCATGCGGCCAGGTTGGATCGGAATATTCGTATACTTCACCTGCCTGCAACTCGACGTCTTCGCCGCAAAAGGCAGACGGCCAGTCACAATCCCCTTCGCACGCCGGCAATCCGACCGCCTCGATGTCCCATAGGTAGGGATAGATGTCTCGATCCACGACGAACTGTAACTGCCCGGAGATCGTGCCTTCTCGCGTCGGCGCGAAGGCGAGCTCGAAGTACTCTGGCCCGCTAGTGGAGAAATAGTAATAGAGATTGGGAAAAACGAAGTCGGGAGGGGTATCGGGGCTCAAGTGGACCTCCATCCTCCCTCCAATTAGCCGCCGAGGTGACCTCCATATGATTGCAGCACCGACTGGGGTGGGGTCGAATGGCAGGCCAAGCGGTTCGTTCCTCCAGAATGGGTAGCTGGGGTACTTCATTCCGCGAACAGGGATCCGGAGCGGCTGCTCCTCCACCCCTCCCCACCGCACCGTCAGCTCGGCCAGTAGGGGCTCTTCAAAAGCCGCCTCGCCCACGTGGATGCGCACCGGAAGTTCGAGCTCCTCACCTCCTTCCAGCTGGAACGCGGGGGGAAGCGACGCCAAGAGCTCGTAGTGGTCCGCCGCATCTCCCTCGATGCGCACGTCCCAGAGCAAGCAAGGTGAACTCCCCTCGTTTTTCACTCGGACGGATCGAACCAGCCGATACGTCTCGGTGCCCCACCAGTCTTTCGGAGCCAGCACCGAGCCGAAGAAGATCTCGTCCCGATCCAACGCGAGGCGGCACTGCGTGGGACCGACCGCATCCGCAAACACCGGCAAACGAAGCTCCGGCTGCACCAAAGAATCCGTCTCGATGACCACCTCCGCTTCCTGCCTCCCCACAGCGGCTGCCTCTACCCGCAGCACCGCCTCCCAGCCTTCGCCATCCACACGCGCAGGGAGCTCGCCCGCCTCCACCGAGAAGGCTTCACGACCCCCTCCTTCGATGCGCACGCCAACGACGTGCACCTCCTCCTCGTCGCCGACGTTGACGACGACGATCGCCTCCTGCGCGGGCCAGCCCAAAGGCACCAAGCCGAAGTCCACGCGTTCGGGGCGCAGCTTTAGCAGCGGTCCTCCCCCGCTTCCCCCCACGGGCACCTCGAAGAGGAGCTTCTCCTCCGGGTCGTAGACCCGCAGCCCTCGCTCCTCCCGCACCCGCTCCCGTGGTGCAAAGCTCAGCTCGAACGCCAGGCTTTCCCCGGGCTCGAGCCGCATGGGGTTCTCCAACCCTTCCAGCGTGAAGGACGGGCGCGGACCGAGCGGATGCCACACGGGTACCGCCAGCGTCACCGCATCATCGCCGGGGTTGGTCACCCGAAGCTCCCTTCGGACCACCATCCCCAAGGGAATCCGCCCGAAGTCCACCGCTTCGGGCTCGACGTCCAGGACGAACGCGGCGCCGAGCCCTCGAAGTTGGATCGTCTGCTGCGGACAGCGCGGACACGGCCGAAGCTGCAGCGTGCCTTCGGCCGGCCCGCGCTCGGTCGGCTGGAAGCGAAGCCTCCGGACGTGGGTGCCCCTCGGTTCGATCGGGCCCTCCACGTCCGGAGGATCGAGAAAGAACGGTCCTTCGTCTTCGAGGCTGAGGGCGTAGTCCAGCTCTCCGTCCGTGCGGTTGGCGAGGGCGAGCGTCTGTATGCCGACTCGACCGACGACCACCCGCCCGAACTCCACCACCTCCGAAACCTCGAGCGCCTTCTCTACACCCCGTCCTTCGAGCTCGAGGGGGAGCGCCTTGCCCGTCGCCTTGGAGGACACGCGGGCCTCCCCGGCGAACGATCCGGGTTGCGTCGGAGAGAAGGTGACGGCGACCGTTCGCTCCTTGCCCGGACCGACCCAAAACTCCGCCGGCTCGGCCACGAAGCCCTCCGGGAGGTTCGCAAGCACGACCTCGGCCTGGGCCCGCCCCAGGTTGCGCACGCGCAGCTCGCGCGTCGACGCCCCGCCGACCACCACCTCTCCAAAGCCCAACGCCTGGGGTTCCAGCCGCAGCCGCTCCGACGCGCGCTCCACCTCCCCCCGCGCGCAGGAAAAGGCGACGAGGATGGCGATGGAAGAAAAGAAGACTCTCTTCATTTCCTCCCCCTTTTCGCCCGCTTCCAGCCCTAACGAGCGGACCGCTCGCTCATTCGGGGTAAATGACCAAGCTGTACCGCAGAGACGGAGACCACGGGTAGCTATCTTGGTCCGGTCGGTCGACGACGAGGATGAAGTCGCTCGAATTCAACTTGCTCGGCTCGATGACCTGCCCCCGTTGGTACCCGAAACCTTACCCAAAACCAAGATCGATCCGATTTCAAGGCCAAGACGAACTGTCGACAATTCATCAATCGACGCCTTCGCGAAAGGGTGCAGGGACCGGCGCCCCTCCTGGTCGGTGCGGAGGGTGGGCCGCAGGACATAGTTTGCGGCCGACCCATGCGTGACCGCTTCCTGTGCATCCACGGCCACTTCTACCAACCCCCTCGGGAGAACCCCTGGCTCGAGGAAGTGGAGGAGCAGGATTCGGCCGCCCCCTTCCACGACTGGAACGGCCGCATCACGGCGGAGTGCTACGGACCGAATGCGGCGGCGCGGCTGCTCACGGAGCATCGCCGCATCACCGACGTGGTGAACAACTACCGCTCGATCTCGTTCAACTTCGGGCCGACGCTGCTTTCGTGGATGGAGCGGGCGGCGCCGAACGTCTACCGCTCGATCCTCGAGGCGGACCTCGCCTCGCGGCAGCGGCGCAACGGCCACGGCAACGCCATCGCGCAGGCCTACCACCACGCCATCCTTCCGCTCTGCTCGCGGCGGGACAAACGCACCGAGGTGCGGTGGGGGATCGCGGATTTCGAGCACCGCTTCGGCCGCAAGCCGGAGGGGATGTGGCTGCCAGAGACGGCGGCGGACATCGAGACGCTCGAGGTGCTCGCCGAGGAGGGGATCCGCTTCACCATCCTCTCGCCCTACCAGGCCGTCCAGGTGCGGCGCCGCGATCGCGAGGAGTGGACCGACGTCGACGGCGGGCAGATCGATCCGACGCGCCCGTACTGGGTGCTGCTGCCGAACGATCGCCGGATCGCCGTCTTCTTCTACGACGGGCCCATCGCCAAGGCCCTCGCCTTCGAGAACGGCCTCGACTCGACCGAGGCGCTCCTCTCCCGGCTCGAAAGCGGCTACGACGCCTCGCGGCGCCACGTCCAGCTCCTCTCGGTGGCGGTGGACGGCGAGACCTTCGGCCACCACCGCAAGGGGGGCGACGAGGTCCTCGCCGGCGCGATCCGCCTCGCGGAGCAGCGCGGCCTGCAGCTGACCAACTTCGGCGCCTTCCTCGCCGAGTTTTCGCCCACGCACGTGGTGCGGATCCGCGAGCCCAGCTCGTGGAGCTGCGCGCACGGCGTGGAGCGCTGGCGCTCCGACTGCGGCTGCACCACCTCGGCCTACCCCGGTTGGCACCAGCGGTGGCGGGCGCCGCTCCGGGAGGCCTTCGAATGGCTGCGCGACGCCATCGACGCCTTCTACGAGGCGGAGGGCGCGCGCCTTCTGCGCGATCCCTGGGAGGCGCGCGACGACTACGTGCACGTGGTCCTCGACCGCAGCCCCGAGCGGGTCAACGCCTTCCTCGCGCGGCACGAGCGCGCCCGCGGTCTGCTCTTTGAGCCGGAGAACAAGGTGCAGGTCCTGCGCCTGCTCGAAGCGCAGCGCAACCGCTTGATGATGTTCACCTCCTGCGGCTGGTTCTTCGGGGAGATCTCGAGCATCGAGACCACGCAGGTCTTGCGCTACGCGGCCCGCGCGCTGCAGCTCGTGGAGGAGGCCGGCGGCCCCGTCCTCGAGCCCCGCTTCGTGGCCGCGCTCGCGAAGGCGCCGTCGAACCTCCCGGAGGTCCGCGACGGCCGCGGCGTGTGGGAGCGCTTCATCCGGCCGTCGATCGTCTCGCTCCCCGGCATCCTCGCCCATCAGGCGATCGTCTCGCTCTCGCGCGGTGACGAACCCGAAACCGAGGGCCGCCTCTTCTGCTACCGCTACCGGCGGCTGGCCCACCGCATGGAGAGCGCCGGCCCGGCCACGCTCGCCATGGGCCGCACGGTGCTCACCAGCGAAAACACCCTGGCCACCCTCGACGGCGTCTACGCCGTGCTCCACTTCGGCGGAAACGACTTTCGCTGCTCGGTCCGCCCCTACACCGACGCGCAGTCCTACAAGGCGATCGAGGACGACCTCTTCGAGCCGCTCGCGCGCTTCGATCTCACCGGCGTGGTCCGCGCGCTCGACCGCCACTTCGTCGGCCAGGACTTCGGCCTGCGCAACCTCTTCCTCGACGAGCGGCGCGCGCTCGCCAAGTCGCTGCTGCGCGAAGCGCGCGCGCGGTGGGCGCAGGACTACCGCCGCATCTACGAGGAGAACCTCGGGCTGTTGCGCTTTTTGCAGGAAACCAACATCCCCATCCCCATCGAGCTCCTCGCCGCCTGCGAACTCTCGCTGACCTCCGACGTCGCCGCCCTCGTCGACGGGCTGTGGGAGGGGACGACCAGCGCCCGCGCCGCGCGGCTGGGCATCGAGCAGACCCTCGAGGAGGCCCGCCGCTTCGGCATCGAGCTCTCCATGAAGCGGCCCAAGCGCGTGGTCGAGCGCCTCATCCGCCGCCAGATGCGCGCGCTCTTCGAGGCGCCGCGCCCCGAGCTCGCGGAGGAGCTCATCGAACTCGTCAACCTCGGGGAGGTGCTCGGCCCCGGCCTCGACCTCTGGGAAGCGCAGAATCTCTTTTGGGAGCTCTGCGCCGATCCGCCGCGCACGCTGGCCGCTCCCCTCCTGTTGCGCCTGGGCGAGAAGCTCTGGTTCCACCGGGACACGCTGGCGCAGAAGCTGGAGGCCCCCGCATGGGAGCCGGTCCCATCCTCGCTCTCGTGATCGAGTTCTACCTGCCGCCGAGCGCCTCCGAGACCGAGGTGGCGCAGACGGCGGAGCAGGCCTACCGACCCCTCCTCCACCTCCTCGAGGACCACCGAGAGCGCGCTGCCCTCACCTTCGCCGTCGACCCCGCCCTCGCCCGGCGCCTCGTGGCCGCGCGCCAGTCGGGCATCCTCCACGGTCTCGCCTCGCTGGTCGAAGGCGGAAGCGCGGAGTTCGCCGCGGGCACGCGCAGCCACGCCCTGCTGCCCCGCATCCCGCGCGCCGAGGTGGTGCGCCAGATCCAGCTCGGCGACGAACTCATGCGCGAACTCTTCGGCGACGCCTGGAGCCCGCAGGGCCTCTTCCCCCCGGCCCTCGCCTACGGCCGCCAGGTGGCCGAGACCGCCGCCGCGCGCAGGCTCCGCTGGCTCGTCCTCGACGAGATCTCGCTCGGTCGCATCGGTGCCGCCCCCACGCGCGCCGTCCACGTGGCCAACTTGGATCGCGAGCTCGCCTTCTTCTTCCGGTCCCGCGATCTTTCCGCGGCCTTCCTCTGCGCCACCCCCCGCGCCCTGGCCCGGCAGCTCGACGCCGCGCTGGACGGCGGCTACGGCGTGGCGGTCGTCCCCGCGGAGAAGCTCCGCCCGCAGACGCAGGCGATGAAGAACCTCGAGTGGCTCTTCGGCGAGGGAGGCCCGGTCCCCGCCACCCTCACCTCGCTTTTGGCGCTCTTTCCCGAGCGCGTTCCCGTCGAGCCGCTCCCCGCATCGCGGCGAACCACGCCCGAGGACCTGGCGATGGGCATCCCCTTCGCGGCGTGGAGCGCGCCCGACAACGACGTGCAGGGCCTTCTGTGGCACCTCGCGGCGCTGGCGTGGACCGAGGCCGCGCGCCTTTGCGAGGAGCGGCCCGACGCGCCCGAGACCCGGCGCCTGCGCGCGGTGCTGGACGCGGGCCTGCACTCCGCCCCCTTCCGCCAGGCCTCGCACGGCCCCGCCTTCCGCCCCGAAGCGGTCCTCGAGGCCGGCCGCACGCTCTACGAGGCGGTGGAGGGGGCCGGCGCGCTCGTTCCCGAAAGCGTGCGCCGGCAGGCGCGCGAAGCGCACCGCCGCCTCGTCGGGGCCGTGGACTCCCGCACCCCTTTCCGCTAGAACGGGCGCAGTTTCCCCGCCCCGAGGTTCCCTTGGTCTCGAAGCACGACATCGCGCTCTCACGGGAGAGGATCGGTCGCCTGGTCGCGCTGACCCCGTGCACCCGTTCGGCCGTCTTTGGTGAACTCACCGGCGCGGAGGTCTTTCTCAAGTTCGAGAACCTCCAGATGACCGGCTCCTTCAAGGAGCGCGGCGCGGCGAACAAGCTCTTGTCGCTGAGCGACGAGGAGAAGGCGTGCGGCGCGATCACCGCCTCGGCGGGCAACCACGCCCAGGGCGTGGCCTACCACGCGGGGCGGCTGGGCATCCCGGCCACCATCGTGATGCCGCAGCACACGCCCCTCATCAAGGTCACGCGCACGCGGGGCTTCGGCGCCGAGGTGGTGCTCGCCGGCTCCAACTTCGACGAGGCCTACGCCGAGGCGCGCCGCCTCCAGGAGGAGAAGCGGCAGACCTTCGTGCACCCCTTCGACGATCCGGCGGTCATCGCGGGCCAGGGCACCATCGCCCTCGAACTTCTCGAACAGATGCCCGAGCCCGAGGTGGTGGTCGTTCCCGTGGGCGGCGGCGGCCTGATCGCAGGCATCGCGACGGCGCTCAAGGAGACTTTGCCGCGCGTCCGCGTGGTGGGCGTGAACTGCGCTGCCTTCGGTTCCATGAAGGCGAGCGTCGATGCGGGCGAGGTGGTGACGGTGGAAGGCGGTCGCACCATCGCCGACGGCATCGCGGTCAAGCGCCCCGGCGAGCTCACGTTCCGCCACGTCCAGCGCTACGTGGACGACGTCGTCACCGTCACCGAGGAGGAGATCGCCAACGCCATCCTCCTGCTCCTCGAGAAGGAGAAGACCGTGACGGAGGGCGCCGGCGCCACCGCGCTCGCCGCGCTCTTGCACGGCCACGTCGGCGGCGTGTCCGGCAAGCGCACCGCGGTCATCCTCTCCGGTGGGAACATCGACGTCACGCTCCTCAGCCGCATCATCGAACGCGGCCTGGTCAAGGAGGGCCGGCTGGTCCGCTTGGTGGTGACGGTGGACG
>DATGOH010000257.1:0-4959 GCA_035306165.1 Ferdinandcohnia sp. | reverse complement strand
GGGCCAGAGCACGTCGCCGACGTGCCAGGCGTCGCAGGGCGAGCCGAGCAGGATCGACGTCAGCCCGCCGCCCGCGGCCAGATCGAACTCCTTTCCCTTCAGGAAAAGGCGCGCGGAGACCTCGACCGGCGGCATGCACACGCCCACGTCGTCCGCGGTGGACGTGAGGGAGCAGCGCAGATCGTCGCCACACGCCTGCATCGAACCGCACGCCGGCCCCATGCGCGGCGAGCGGCCGTCCCGGTGCATGTGCACCAGCAGCGAATAGCGTTGGTCCGCCTCGGGGGCGTTGAGGAGGACGGTCTCCACCATCAGCGCCCCCTTGTCGTCCACCGCGAGATGCGGGCTCGAGAGCTTGCCGCGATCGCCCCAGATGACCTCGCCGCTCGCCCAGTAGAAGTCGTTGGCGCCGAAGATGCCTTCGCGACCGTCCGCCCGGACGAGATGGATGTCGAGGTCGGCCCCCGGCGAGCCGGGCCAGGCGATCTCGAGGCCGATGTCCGTCTGCGGCTCGACCCGGAACTCCACTTCGGCCGGAACGCCCTCCTCGTCGGCCGACGAGGTCTGCCCCGCGGAATCCTTCGCGGTGAGGCGCACGCGGTAGATGCCGATCCGCTCCGCCTGGAAGCTCGCGACGAAGGGATCGAGGTCCACTTCGAGCTGGGGCGTGAAGGGATCGTCGGTCTCGATGGTCCAGCTCAGCGCGACGTCCTCGCCGTCCTGCAGGTCCGCGGTGCAGCCCTCGCGCACGCGGGCGTCGAAGATCAGCCGATCGCCGGGATTGATCACCACCGGCTCACCCGGGACCAGCTCGTACCGGCCGCTGTACCAGGAAACGACCTCCCGGGCGACGACGCAGACCGCCGGCGGGTCGTTGGGGAGGACGGTGGCGCGGATGGGGAAACGCACCTCCGGCTGGCTGCGATCCGAGGTGCGGACGAGGAGCGCGATCTCCACCTCGCCGAGCCGATCCATCGGCGCGTCGAAGCCGAGGGTGAGACCGCCCGAGGAGAGGCCGCCGATGGTCTGGCCCCCCGTGCGTGCAGGCAGCGTGAAGCCCAGCTCCTCTGCCGCCTCCGGATCCTCGAACACCACCTCGTGCAGCTCGAGCGGTTTACGGCCGAGGTTGGTCACGGTGATGCGGGCGTTGCGCACCGTTCCCTGCACCACGCCGCCCAGGTCCAGGGTCTCGGGCGCGAAGACCTGCGTCTCGGCGCAGAGTGCGGCGTCGCCGGCCACGCACCCCTCGACCCGCACGGCCGAATCGATGCCGCGGCCGCGGAGCGCCACCTCCACGCGCGGCTTGTCGCGATCGTTGGAATGGATGACGAGCGTCGCGCTCCAATCCCCCACGGCCTCCGGTGCGAAGCGGACCGATACCGGCGCGCGGCTTTCTCCCCCCACGGGAAAACCCGCCTCGTCCACCGCGAAGTGCTCGGCGCCCTCGCCGGCGATCTCCAGGCGCTTCACCTCGAGAACGGAGGGCCGCACGCTGCGCACGAAGAGGCGTTCCTCCGCCTCGTCCTCCACCGGGACCTCGCCGAAGGCGAGCTCGGTCAAAGGCTGCTCGGCCTCGTCCTCCACCGCGATCTGCGGCGGGATGCGGTGGATCGGCGGATCCTCGGAACAGGCGAAGAGGACGAGCGAGAGCAGGCAGAGCGCACCGAGACGGAACGGCACCTTGTCCATGACCGCGATTCTACGTTTTGCCCGTAGCGAACGGAAAGGCCGTCGGCGTTTCTCTCGAATTTGACAAATGGACGCCGATGTGCGGAATCATGCGTGAAGCCACCACAGACTTCAGGGGGCGCATGGACATGGCAGGCACGGACAAGAGGAAGCAGAGCCTTTACTTCCCGGAGGACATGCTCCGCGAAATCCAGGCGGAGGCCAATCGCCAGGATCGATCGCTGTCGTGGATCGTCCAGCAGGCGTGGAAGATCGCGCGCACCGAGATCGCGCGCTTCCCCTCGGTCAACGACGTGATCGGCGGCGAGGAGGTCCTCGAGGACACCCGCGAAGAGACGGGCTGAGCGCCGCGCCGCGCGCGCGGCGTTTTCATCTGCGGGGGAGGCGGAGGATCTCCCGGGCCTGTTTTGGCGTCGCAACCGTGCGCCCGTAGGAGGGGGCGAGAGCCGCGACCTGAGCCACGAGCTCGTAGGAGCCTTTCGCCAGCACGCCCTTGGACAGGAAGATGTTGTCCTCCAGGCCCACGCGCACGTGGCCGCCCTTCTCCATCGCCAGCTTCGCCATCGGCAGTTCGAACCTCCCGATGCCGGCGACCGACCAGGTGGAACCGCCGGGGAGCCGGCGGCGAAGGAAGTCCAGCGTCTCCTCGCTCGCGGAAAGCGCGCCCGGCACGCCGAGGACGAAGTCGAAGTGGCCCGGGAGATCGAGCAGGCCCTGGTGCCAGAGGGCGTAGGCCTCGTCGATCATCCCGGCGTCGAAGACCTCGACCTCCGGAACGATCCCCGCGGCGCGGATCCGCCGGGCGAGTTCGCGCACCAGCGGCCGGGGGTTCCAGAACACGTCCTCGCCGAAGTTCACCGTCCCGGTGGTGAGCGTGGCCATCTCCGGGCGCTCGGCGCCCCGCAGCTCGAGCGGCTGCGCCCGCTCCTCCACGCCCATGCCGACCGCGCCGCCGGTCGAGACCTGGCAGATCAAGTCGGGGGCGAGCTCGCGGATGCGGCGGATGGCTCGGCCGAAGAGTTCGGCGCTCTGCGAGGGCCGGCCGTCCGGCTCGCGGACGTGGAGGTGGACCATGGCGGCGCCCGCCTCGCGGCAGCGCTTGGCCTCCTGCGCGATCTCCTCCGGCGTGATGGGGAGGTAGGGGGTGTCGTCGCGCGTGATCTCGGCGCCCACGAGCGCCGCGGTAATGATGAGGGGTCGGCTCATGCTTGCCTTTTGCCAGGCCCTCCCGCCCTGGGCAAGTCGGCGCGTGGATGGTAGGAGGGCTGCCGTACCACGGGGCCGGCACGGCGGCCCTTCGGGAGGTCGAACGATGGCAATCGGCGAAAAGGTGATGCTCCGGCTCCGGATGAGCCAGGCCGACGCCCACTACGGCGGAAACCTCGTGGACGGCGCACGCATGTTGGCGCTCTTCGGCGACGTGGCCACCGAGCTCCTCATCCGCCACGACGGCGACGAGGGGCTCTTCCGCGCCTACGACAGCGTGGAATTCCTCGCACCGGTCTACGCGGGCGACTACATCGAGGCCGAAGGGGAGATCGTCGAGGTCGGCAGGACCTCGCGCAAGATGCGCTTCGAGGCGCGCAAAGTGATCCGCCCGCTGCCCGGCAGCGACTCCGCTTGCGAGGTGCTCGACGAACCGATCGTCGTCTGCCGGGCGAGCGGCACCTGCGTCGTGCCCCTGGAAAAGCAGCGCTTCAGGCGCTGAGCGCGCGACTCCGGGGCCCGCCGTCCGGCGGGCCCGCGATGCATCGGGCCGGGATCGGGGGGACTCTACCGCCGCCGCTCGAGGAGCGCCCGGTAGAGGTAATTGGCCACGTCGGAAGGCAGCGTCCCGGGGCCGAAGCCCGCATCGAAGCCGATTTCGAGCGCGGTCTTGTGATCGATGCGCGGACCGCCGAGCAGAAGGAGGAAGCGATCCTGCAGGCCCCGCTCGCGCAAGAGCTGCACGAGCTGGGACGAGTTTTCCTTGTGGATGCCGCGCTGGGTGACCACCTGGGAGACGAGGATGGCGTCGGCGTTCTTCTCCAGGGCCTTGTCGACGATTTCCTCGTTGAGCACCTGCGACCCCATGTTCAGCGCGTCGAACATGCGGTAGCGCTCGAGGCCGTAGTCGCCCTTGTAGCCCTTCATGTTCATGATGGCGTCGATGCCCACCGAGTGCGCATCGGTGCCGGTGCAGCCGCCCACCACCACGATCTTCCTTCCCAGGTCGCGCTCGATCGCAGCGTCGAGCTCGTCCATGGAGAGCTTCTCCACCTGCACCTCGGCCACTTCGATGGCGGAGAAGTCGAGGGCGTGCCGCGTCTTCACGTAGGCCACGAAGAAGGCGTAGCCCTCCCCCGCCGCCTCCATGTGCGCGACGAGGATGTCGGCGAAGCCCTGCTTCTCGAGGAGCAGGCGCGCCGCCTCGCGGGCCTTCGCCGACGGCGGCACCGGAAGCACGAAGGAAAGCTGCATGACGCCGTCGTCGAGACGGTCGCCGTAGGGGCGGATGATCTGCGTGGTCGCAGCGCTCATCCCCGTACCTCCGCCTTTGCCACCCTCTCTCCGCCGGGAAGGATGACGCCCGTCTTCTCCTCCAGGAGCTCGAGGATGGGGTTGAAGTAGTCCGCGCCCTTCTCGATCACGCCGCCGAGCCCCTTGCCTCCGAGCTCCGGACGCTCGATGTCGCCGAAGCGGCCGCGGGCGATGGCCTCGAACAGTCCCACCTCCGCGGCCTCCTCGAGGAGCGCGAGGACCTTCTCGAAGGTCTCCTTCTGGCGCTGGGCGATGCGCCCATCCGGACGGATCTGCATCTCGTCGCCGAGGAAGGCGGCGGCGCGATAGACGTAATCCGCCATTTTCAGGGCGATGTAGCGATCCATGAGCATCGGGTTGTGGATCGCCTCGGTGGGCATGCCGAGGAGCTGGATGGTCTGGCGCGTCCACACCGCCACCAGGTCGCACATGGCGTCGTAGGCGTGGGCGAAGAAGATGTCTCCGTTCTTGTGCTTGGTGGGCGGCATGTACTTGAGCGGATGCTTCGGGAAACAGCCGCGCACCAGATACGCCTGCGCCAGTTCCCACAGCAAGGTGTCCGGGCAGCCCGGATCCATCTCGAACGCCAGGCCGAGCCCGATCAGTTCGTCCGGCAATCCGGCACGGTGGGCGAAGGCCTCGTTGATGAACTGCGAGGCGACCACCGTGTGCGCGGCCTCGTAGGCGTCCGCCGTGGTGATGTAGTTGTCCTCGCCCGTGTTGATGAGGATGCGGGCGTAGGCGCAGATG
>DATGOH010000256.1:0-5517 GCA_035306165.1 Ferdinandcohnia sp. | reverse complement strand
TGGTGATGACCTCGGACCGCGGCCTCGCGGGCGCCTTCAACTCGAACATCACGCGGCTGGCGCAGCGCTTCCTCTGGGAGAACGCGCAGACCTACGAGAAGATCCAGGTCTCGACGATCGGTCGGAAGGGCCGCGACTTTTTCAAGGCGCGCCACATCGAGACGCGAACGGACTACCCCGGCGTCTTCGAGCGGCTCACCTTCGAGCGGGCGCAGGCGATCGCCAAGGAGCTGCGGGAAGCCTACGAGCGTGACGAGCTCGATGCGGTCTTTTTGCTCTACAACGAGTTCGTCTCCGCGATGACACAGCGGCCGAAGCTGGTCACGCTGCTGCCCATTCGGCCGGCCGAGAACGAGAGCCCCACCTCCGGGGCCGACTATCTCTTCGAGCCGAGTGCCCAGCAGGTGCTCGAGGAGCTCTTGCCGCGGCACCTCGAGATGCAGGTCTGGCGGGCCCTGCTCGAGTCGGTCGCCTCGGAGCACGCGGCGCGGATGGTCGCCATGGAGAACGCGACCAAGAACTCCGGCGAACTCATCGCCAAGTACACGCTGCAGTACAACCGCGCTCGCCAGGCGTACATCACCAAGGAGTTGATGGAGATCGTCTCCGGCGCGGAAGCGCTGAAGTGACGCCCGTGGATTTCCTTCTTCAGGCAGGTACGGCCTGCCTCGACATCTGGTAGACGAAGATGGCAAGCCCAACGAACGCCCAGTTGCAGAACGGCCGGATCGCGCAGGTCATCGGCCCCGTGGTGGACGTGGAGTTCCCCCCGGGCGCGCTGCCGCCGATCAACACGGCCCTGACCATCACCAACCCCGCGATCAACGATCGGCCGGACAACCTGGTGGTCGAGGTGGCGCAGCACCTCGGTGAGAACACCGCGCGCTGCATCGCCATGGATTCGACCGACGGCCTGGTTCGCGGTCAGGAGGTGAAGAACACCGGCCGCCCGATCACGGTGCCGGTGGGGCGTGCGACGCTCGGCCGCATCTTCAACGTGGTCGGCGAGCCGGTCGACGAGCGCGGACCGGTCCAGGCGGAGGAGCGCTGGCCCATCCACCGCGACCCGCCTCCCTTCGTGGAGATGGACGTCCGCGCCCAGATGTTCGAGACGGGCATCAAGGTCATCGACCTGCTCTGCCCCTACACCCGTGGTGGAAAGATCGGCCTCTTCGGCGGCGCGGGCGTGGGCAAGACCGTCACGCTCCTCGAGCTCATCCGCAACGTCGCGATGGAGCGCGGCGGCTTCTCCGTGTTCGGCGGCGTGGGCGAGCGTACCCGTGAGGGCAACGACCTGTACCACGAGATGATCGAGGGCGGCGTCATCAAGCCCGACGATCTGGAGAAGAGCCAGGCCGTTCTCGTCTACGGGCAGATGAACGAGCCGCCGGGCGCGCGTGCCCGCGTGGCGCTCTCGGCGCTGACGATGGCGGAGTACTTCCGCGACGTCGAGGGCCGCGACGTGCTCCTCTTCATCGACAACATCTTCCGCTTCACCCAGGCGGGTTCCGAGGTGTCCGCTCTGCTCGGCCGCATCCCCTCCGCGGTGGGTTACCAGCCGACGCTGGCCACGGAGATGGGCGCGCTGCAGGAGCGCATCACCTCCACCACGAAGGGCTCGATCACCTCGGTGCAGGCGATCTACGTGCCGGCCGACGACCTGACCGACCCCGCGCCGGCGACGACCTTCGCCCACCTGGACGCGACGACGGTGCTTTCGCGTTCGATCGCCGAGCTCGGCATCTACCCGGCCGTCGACCCGCTCGACTCCACCTCCCGCATCCTCGATCCCGCGATCGTGGGCGAGGAGCACTACCAGGTGGCGCGCGCGGTCCAGGGGACGCTGCAGCGGTACAAGGAGCTGCAGGACATCATCGCCATCCTCGGCATGGACGAGCTCTCCGACGAGGACAAGCTCATCGTCGCGCGGGCTCGCAAGATCCAGCGCTTCCTCTCCCAGCCCTTCCACGTGGCCGAGCAGTTCACCGGTGTGCCCGGCAAGTACGTGAGGGTCGAGGACACCGTTCGCGGCTTCAAGGAGATCCTCGAGGGGAAGCACGACGACATCCCGGAGCAGGCCTTCCTGATGTGCGGCACGATCGAGGACGTCCTCGAGAGGGCCAAGCAGATGGCGGCCTAAGGAGAGTCGATGGCCATCCAGCTCGACATCGTCACGCCGGAGCGACGCGTGGTCTCCGTGGAGGTGGACACCGTGCGCGCTCCGGGGGCGCAGGGCAGCTTCGGGGTGCTCCCCGGCCACACGCCCTATCTCACGGTGATGGAGCCCGGCGAGCTCGTCTACACGGCGGGCGGCCGCGACCACCACTACTTCGTGGGCGGCGGCTTCGTCGAGGTGCGGGACGACCACGTCACCGTGCTCGCGGAGTGTGCCGAGCGGGTGGAGGAGATCGACGTCGATCGCGCCCAGCGCGCTCTGGAGGATGCGCAGCGCAAACTGCAGACGCTGCGGGAGGAAGAGGACGCGTGGCGCATCGAGCGCGCCCGCGTCCAGCGCGCCGCCGCGCGCATCCGCTTGGCGCGTAGGCGCTGACCGTCCTACACTCGACCGCTGCGGGGCCGAGCCGGAGCCCCGCCTGGCGGGAGGGTCCGCATGGAGGCGGAAATCCGGGCCTGCGAAGAGGCGCTCGAGGCCCTGCGCATCCAATACGAGCAGTACTTCACCCGCATCCTGCGCCGACCTCCGCTGGAGGAAGAGGAAGCGCTGCGTAAGCGCATCGCCCGGCTGCGGGGCTCCGGGGCGCGGGGAGCCGTGCGCTTCCGGATCGAGAACCTCCACCAACGCCTGCTGAGCTACCAGCGGATGTGGTCGCGCACGGTCCGCGAGATGGAGGAAGGAACCTACCACCGCGACCTCGCGCGCTTGCGCCGTCGTCGCCAGGCCGAAGCCTCGCCTCAGCCCGCCGCGCCCGTGCCGCAGCCGCAGAAGGCGCCCGTCGACGAGGCCGAGAAGTTGCGCCAGCTCTACGCCGCGTGGCTGGACGCGCGCCGACGCTGCAACCAGGGAGGCAAGGCGCCCACCTACGAGGAGATGGTGCGCTCCATCCGCAAGAAGGTCCCGGATCTCTTGCGGCGCTACAACGCCAAGAGCGTCGATTTCCAGGTGGTGATCCAGGACGGCAAGGCGATGCTCAAGGCCGTGCCGCGCAGCTGAGCATTGGGCGAGCCCCCATCGCCCCGATTCGCCGATCGCGGGTCGGCCGCGCGAGTCGGCTCCTCTGCATCGACCGATCGATGGCGAACCGCTCCCGCCGACCGGCCCGGTCGGGGGGTGGCGACTTCGTCCGCCCGGCGCCATGCTCCCGACCCGCCGCGTCGTGGCGCACGGCGGCGGCGGTGCGGGGAGCGCCCCTTGCGAGGGACGAGGCGCGGGGGCCGATCGAGGGCCGGCGCTTGCTCGACCCCCGCCGCGTATCCACTTTCGGATGGAACCGGGAGGCGCCGTTGAGCCGAAAGCTGGAATGGGGGGTGCTCGCGCTGGTGGTCCTGCTCGCCGTGGCGGCATGCGGCATCGACGAGGAGCTCGAGGCCCAGCGCGCCCGCCTCGCGTCGGAACACGCGGAGCGGATGGCCGAGCTGGAGCGCCTGGAGGTGCGGCTGATCCAGAGCGTGGCGACGACCCGCATGTGGGAGGAGCTCGGCCGCAGGCACGAGCAGGTCAGCGAGATCGCCTGCGAGAACGCCGCCCAGCACGTGCAGGAGATGGTCGCGCTGCAGCGGCGCCTCTTCGCCCGCGCGGCCGACACCCGCCTGGCGAGCGCGCACCTTCGCCGCGGCGCCGCGTCGAACTAGGAGCCGACTCCTTTGCCTAAGGGCCGTCCGACCCTCGTCGAGCCGATGCGGCGAGCACCATCGGAGGCTTCGCCCGCGCGGCACCGCCCGCCGCGCGGGTCTGCTAGGATGCGCGCCCGTCCGAGGGGGCTCCGGTCCGAGAGGGCACGGGCCGACGCTCGCCATGGACGTTCGGGAGGACGACTTGCTCGCGCTCGTGCCGGAAGGCGTCTACGTCGACGGAAAGGTGCAAACGGGGCAGGCGGTGACGATCCGCGACGGCAGGATCGTCCAGGTGGGAGCGATCCCGGACGGGGCCGACGTCCTGCGGCTGCCGAATCGGCTCCTCGTCCCCGGCCTCGTCAACGCGCATTCCCATGCCTTCCAGCGCGCGATCCGCGGACGGACCGAGTCGCGCGAGCCGGGGCGGGAGAGCGACGACTTCTGGAGCTGGCGCGAGCGGATGTACCACGCGGCGCTCCGTCTCGATCCGGACGACCTCGAGGCGGTCTCCCGCATGGCCTTTCTGGAGATGGTCCTTTCGGGGATCACGGCCGTGGGGGAGTTCCACTACCTCCACCATCCCGCGGAGGGCGGCCGGTATGCCGATCCCGACGAGCTCGCCCTGCGCGTCTTTCACGCCGCGAAGACGGTGGGCATCCGCATCGTGCTGCTGCGGGTGGGCTACGCGCGCGCCGGCCACGATCGCCCAGCCCATCCGCGCCAGATGCGCTTCGTGGACGAGCGCGTCGAGGACGTGATCGAGGCGGCGGACCGGCTCGCGGCGCGGGGCATCGCGGTGGGGTTGGCGCCGCACAGCGTGCGCGCGCTGCCGCTGCCGTGGATCCGCGCGATGGCCGAGCACGCGCGGCGCAACGGATGGCCGCTGCACATGCACGTCTCCGAGCAGCCTCGCGAGATCGAGCAATGCCTCGCCGAGCACGGGCTGCGCCCGGTGGCGCTCCTCGACCGGGAGGGCCTGGTCGACGAGCGCTTCACCGGCGTGCACGCCATCCACCTCGCGCCGGAGGAGATCGAGGCGCTCGGCCGGGCGCGTGCCAACGTCTGCGCCTGCCCCACCACCGAGCGCAACCTCGGCGACGGCATCGTGCCGGCGCGCGAGCTTTTCGCCCTCGGCGCGACGATCTCGTTCGGAACGGATTCGCAGGTGGAGATCGCGCCGCTGCAGGATGCGCGCAGCCTCGAATACCACCTGCGCCTCCAAGGCCTCGAGCGCGCGGTGCTCGCTCCGGAAGGCAGGGGCGAGGCCGACGCGCTGGCGAACCGCCTGCTCGACGCCGCCACGATCGGCGGGGCGCGATCCTTGGGGCTCGACGACGCGGGCCGACTCGCGCCGGGCGCCTCGGCGGATTTCTTCGCGGTGGACCTCGACGATCCCTCGGTCTGCGGAAGCGATCCGGCGACGTGGATCCCGAATCTCGTCTTTTCCGCGGAGCGGACCGCGATCCGCGACGTCTGGGTGGCCGGCGAGCGGATCGTCAAGGACGGGAGCCATCCCCTCCAGCGCGAGATCGTGGACGCCTTCCAGCGCGTGATGCGCCGCCTCTGGGCCTGAGCGCCCGGGCGCTCAATCCATCGTCAGCACGACCTTGCCGAAGTTCGCGCGCTCCTGCAGGCGGTCGTGGGCCGCGCCTACGCGGTGGAGGGGGAAAGTGGTGTCGATCACGGGCGCGATCGCGTTCGCCTCCCAGCGCGCGACGAGCTCCT
>DATGOH010000255.1:0-5442 GCA_035306165.1 Ferdinandcohnia sp. | reverse complement strand
GAGCGCCTGCCGGAGGATCGCTACGAGGCCTCGTTGCTGGTGGTCATCCACTCGGGGATCGACGGGGCGTGGCTGCTTTGCCGCGTGGCGCGCGCCATCGGGGTGCAGGATCCCGCACCGGACAAGCTCGAATTGCTCGGCCAAGTCTACGAGCGCCTCCTGCAAATCCACGAGCAGGGCCGCAAGGCGGTGGTGCTCGTGGACGAGGCGCAGATGCTGCAGTCGCAGGAGGTGATGGAGGAGGTTCGGGGGCTGCTCAACATCGAGGTGCCCGGACAGAAGCTCATCAACTTCGTCTTCTTCGGCCTCCCCGAGATCGAGCAGCACATCCACCTCGACCCGCCCCTCGCCCAACGCGTGGCGCTCCGCGTGCGCCTCGATCGGCTGGATCGCGAATCCGCGCGCGCCTATGTCCTCCACAGGCTCCAGCTCGCCGGGGCCATGTACAATCCCTTCGACGCCCACGCGCTCGATCGGATCCACCACCACAGCGGAGGGACGCCCCGGGTCATCAACACTCTCTGCGACAATGCGCTCCTCGAGGCATACCTGGGCGGAGAGCGGACCGTGAACGCGGCCCTGGTGGACACCGTGGCGCGCACCTTGGGCCTGGCGCCCGAGCCGGCCGACGGCCCCGGTGCGCTCGATCTCACGGAGGTGGATCGGATCCTCGAGGCGCTGGTCGTCAAGTAGGCCCGGGCGCGCGGCGCGCGCTTCGGCCCCCGAGAGGACGAGTTCGTGAAGACGCGCTGGGCGCTTCGCTTCCTGTTCTTCATCGCCGGCACCTACCTGGCCGTGGGCATGGTCCTGCGCACGGAGTGGGCCGGCGGGCGCCTCTGCGCCCAGGGAGCCGCCCTGGCCTCGCGCTTCTTGGGCCAGCCCATCGTCCTCGCGAGCTGCCGCTTCGATCCTTGGCGGACGGAGATCCAGATCGCCGGCATCCGCTTCGGTGGCGAAGAGGGGGTCTTCTCGGCCGAGAAGGTCGAGGTCCGCTTCTCGCTCTTCGCGGCGGCCCGCGGCCACGCCGTCGCCTACCTCGCGATCGACGCACCGCGCCTCACCCTCGATCTCGCCGGTAGCGGCGCCGAGCCCGACGGCGCGCCGCAGGTCCGGACCGGCTCCTGCCTCGAACCGCTCGAAGGGCTTCCGCTGGACCAGGCGGTCTTGCGGGACGCCCACCTCACCCTCCACCTGCCGGAGGGTCGGACCCTCACGCTCGAGGAGGTCGACGTGGACGTCTACGCCGCCGGACGGGGACGGCGCCTCCGCCTCGACGTCGGCAAGGGCGCGCTGGACCTCGGCGATGGGGCGCCGATCGCCATCGAAGGGAGCGAGGCGGTGCTCGCCGTCTTTCCTGGCGACGAGCGGGCGGAGGTGGACTCCTTCGCGGTACGGGCGCTGGGGAGCGAGCTGCGCGTGAAGGGGAGCGTGGACAATCTCTGCGCGCCGCGCCTCGCGCTGCGCGCCGCCCTCGAGGCGCGCCTGGGCCCGCTCGCCGCGCATTTCCTCCCCGAAGTCGACAACGTGGGCGGCGAGGTCCGCCTCGACGCGGCCCTGACCGGACCGCTGGGGGATCTGCGGGCACAGGGCCAGCTCGAAGCCAGCGGGCTCACCGTGAAGGACATGGCACCGGGCGCGCTGCATGCGCGGCTGGGGCTCGCCGGCGGTCGGCTCGACATCGAGGAGCTGGTCTGGCCGGTCGACGAGGGCAGGGCGGTCGTCCAGGGGGCGATCGAACTCGGCGGGCGCATGCACGCGAACCTGCAGGTGCGCACCGAGCGCATGCCCTTCCACCGGATGCTCGCCCGCCTTCCCGTCAAGAACACGCCGGTGGTGATGGCGATCGACTCCACCCACACCCTGCAAGGCCCGCTGCGCGGCCTCGCTCTGGAAGGGCGGAGCAGCCTGCGCATCCACGACTTCTTCGTGCGCAACGTTCCCTGGCACGCCGAAGCGGGCACGGTGGTGGTCGAGGTTCCCGGTTCGGCCAGCCTGGAGGGCCGGGTCCGCATCACCGAAGACGGCGTCTCCTTCACCTCGGCGATCGCCTCTTTCGGGCAGAAGACCCAGCTCGAGATCGACGCCTTCCTCGCCTTCGAGGACGCGCGGGGCCTGGACATCGACGTCCGCTCGCCGTCCTTCGCGCTCACCGACGTGGCGGGCCACGTGGCGGACATCCCCCTGGGCGGGGAGGGCGTGCTCGAGGCGACGATCCGCGGGCCCTATCCGGATCCGCTCATCGAAGGGCGCTTCGAGTTTTCCGATGCGCGCCTCTGGTCGGCGGATCTGGGCAAGGTGGGCGCCGAGGTCACGGCCCGGCCCTCCAAGGAGGAGCTGCACTTTTCCGAGGTCGAAGGCGTGCGCGAATCCACCCGCTACCGCGGCGAGGTCGATCTCCGGCTCGGGCGCAACGCGGCCATCGAGGGGGAGCTCGCCCTGCTGCCGGGCGGGCGCCTCGGAGAGGTGTGGGGCGCGACCCGGACGCTGCTCGCTCCGCTCGACTGGCTCGCGAACCACCTCGACGGGCGCATCGAATCGGCCCAGGCGCGCTTCGCCGGCTCGCTGCCGAACCTGGCGGCGGAGGGCGTCGTCCGCGCCCGCGAGGTGCGTCTGCTCGATCGGCCCTTCGACGCGATGGAGGCGCGCGTGCGCCTGCCCGACATCACGCGGCTTTTTGTTGAGGAGCTCGCGTTCGCGCGGAGCGGCGGGCGCACCGACGTCTGGGGCGAGGTGCGCTTCCCCGCGGGCGAGACGCCGAGCGTGCAAGCGAACCTGCGCGCGGAAGGCATGCCCATCCGCGACCTCCTCGGCAGCTTCGGCGTATGGGCCGACCTCGCCGGCGAGGTCGGCGCCGAGGCGACGCTCACCGGGCCGATCGACGCCCTCGACCTGCGCGGCTCGCTGCGCGGAAGCAAGCTCGCCGCCCACGGCGTGCGGCTGCAGGACACGCACCTCTCGCTCGAAACGCAGGGCGATCGGGTGATCGTGCGCGGTGCCGTGGTGGGCGCGGGCCGGCTCGGCGCGGCGGTGCGCCTCGCCGAGGACCTGCCCTTCGACGCCACGCTCCTTCTCGACGTGGCGCGCCTCGAAAACTTCCTCCCGCGCGGCTCCCGCTTCGACGGCAGGCTGCGCGGGCAGGCGAACGCCACCGGGACGCTGGCGGACGTGGCCGCCTCCATCGGCAACGTCACGCTGGACGAACTCGTGCTGGCGATCGGCGACTACCGCGTGCAGAGCCGTACCGAGGTCCACCTCGACTTCTCGGGGCCGGCCTTCGTCCTCCACGGCCTCGAGCTCGAGGGTGAAAACACCTCGTTCTCCCTGAGCGGCAACCGGTCGATCGACGACCAGCTCGACTTCCAGGCGCAGGGAAGCTTCGACGCCCGCTTGATCGGCACCTTCCTTCCGGACCTCGAACATCCCGCGGGCGTCGTCTCGGTCAAGGTGAGCGTGATGGGGCGGTCCGCGCGGCCGATGGTCGTGGGCTCGGCGGAGATCGAGCGCGGCTCCTTCCGCCACCGCGACCTGCCCGTATCCGTCCACTCGCTCGCCGCGCGTCTGGCCTTTTCCCAGAACCAGCTCGTGGTGCAGGACGCAGCCATGGTCCTCAACGGCGGCGCGGCGAGCTTGCAGGGCACGGTTTCCCTCAAGGGGATCGCGCCCGACGTGCTCGACCTCGTCCTGACCGCGCGCGGGATGTCTTGGCGCATGCCGGCGGAGTGGCCCGTGGTCGCATCGGGCCGCGTCTTCGTCACCGGACCCTGGGGCGAGCGCGTCCTGGTCGCGGGGGAGGCCACCATCGATCGGCTTCGTTGGCTGCAGGACTTGGACATCGAGAAGATGATTCTCGACTTCCGCAGGACTGCGCAGACGAGCCTGCCGGCGGACGTGAAGGAGTGGGTGCGTTTCGACATCGACCTCGTCGGCGGCGACGACATGCGCGTGGACACCGAGCACGTGCGCGCGCGGCTGCGCTTCGTCGGCGGGGCGGAGCGGGAGCGGGGCCGGCTGCGGCTGGTCGGCACGAACGCGCGCCCGGTCCTCTTGGGCTCGGTGGAGATCCTCGACGGCGTCGCCCTCTTCCGCGGCAGCGAGTACCGCGTGACCAACGGCATGGTCGACTTCCGCGACCGCGAGCGCATCGATCCCGTCTTCGACATCACCGCCGAAACCGAGATCCGCACCTACCGCATCGCGGCCCATGCCTATGGGCGCCTCGGCGACTACCAGGTGGATTTGCGGTCGGAGCCGGCCTTGGCGCAGCCGGACATCCTCACGCTCCTGACCTTCGGCGTCACGTCGCAGGATCTCGACTCGGGCGGCGGCACGGCGTTCTCGGGCGCCAGCCTCGCGGCCGATGCGCTCCTCACCGTTTCGGGCTTCGACGAGCACGTGAAGCGGTGGCTGCCGCGGACGCCGCTGCTCATGGATCCCGACATCTCGGTGACCAGCCAGTTCTCCGAACTGACCGGCCAGATGGAGCCGATGGCCGTCTTCGAAGCGAAGGTCTTCACCGACCGCCTCAAGCTCTCCGCCGCCACGCCCTTCGCCACGACCAAGGGGAGGCGCGCCTCCGCCGAACTGCGGGTCAGCGATCACCTCTCGTCGCAGGTCTCGTGGCAGAACGAGGCGCTCGGCTACAGCTCCGGCGATCTCGGGATCGACCTGAAGCTGCGCTGGGAGTGGGAGTGAGCGCGCGCGCCCCCCACGCACGCTCGCTCGTCCTCCCGCGCCGGTCCGGCGGGGGCATGGTGCGCCGCGCGGCGCGCGCGCACGTCGCGTGCCTGCTGCTCACCGCCGGACTCTTGCTGCCTGTGGCGGCGCGGGCCCAAGAGGTCGGGGTCGAGCCGGAGGAGGCGGTGTGGGGTACGGCCCGCATCCTGCGCATCGAGCTTCTCGGTACCGACGGGACGAGCTTCGAGGATCTGCGCCACCTGGTCGTGGTGCGCGAGGGCGAGCCGCTGTCGCGCCGGGACATCCGCCGCTCGGTGCAGCGCCTGTATCGGACCGGTCGCTTCGCCAACGTCGAGGCCTACGCCGAGGATCGTGTGGGTGGCGTGCACCTGCGGTTCGTGCTGGTGCCCCGCAAGCTGCTGCGCGAGGTGCGAGTGGAGGGCGCGCCCTTTTTGGCCGGCCGCGAGCCGGCGGCCCTCACCGACCTCGCGCCGGGGATGGACTACGCCGACGACCTCATCGAGCACGGGATGCTGCGGCTGCGCGAGGTGCTCGCGCGCGCGGGCTACGAGCGCGCCGAGGTGCAAACGGCGGTGGACGCGGGCGACGACAGCGTGGCGCTCCACTTCCACGTGACGCCGCACCAGCCCACGCGGATCGCGCGGCTGCGCTTTTCGGGCGAGCGGGGCGATCGGGCGATCGTGGAGGCCTTCGCCCTGTCTCGCGGCGACGTCCTCGACCTCGATCGACTGGAAAGGGAGCTCGACA
>DATGOH010000254.1:0-4623 GCA_035306165.1 Ferdinandcohnia sp. | reverse complement strand
TCGCGTTCCTGGTCGCGTTCGCTTTCTACTACGTCCTCGTCGAGGCCGACCCGCACTACGTCGTCCAGCAGAGAGCAACCGAGCGCACACGATCGACGTGTTCGGCCCCATCAGCCTCGGCGTGCGTTCGCCGAACCTGGTCACGCCGTGGGTGGAGGCGCCCGAGCTGGTGCGGCCCGGAGCGATGGTCCAGGTCGAGTGGATCGCGCGGAATGCCGGCAACCTGCCGGCGACCGCGGTGGACTACCGCGTGGTCCTGGAGCGGAACCGCTTTCTCTCGCCCGCCTCGCCGACGCTCGCCACCGGGATGATCGGCGGGCTGGATGCGGGCGAGGAACGCTACTTGGTGACCGACGTCCGCATTCCGCACGAGACGGAGCCGGGCGGGTACTTCGTCGGTGTGCAACTCAACACGCTCGGTGACGTGTACGAGCACGACCGCCAAGACAACCACGGCTTCTCGCTGCCAGTCGTAGTCAGCGACGCCGATCTCGTGGTGCTGACCGAGAGCCTGCCGGTGGGGCACGTCCACGGGCACTACGAAGTCCGCCTCTTGGCCGCGGGCGGTGACGGGCGGCACCACTGGAGGGTCCGGCCGGGCACGGCGCTGCCGCCCGGGCTGCGGCTCGAGGTGCGTGAGGCACCGAGCGGGGAGGTCGCGACCTTCCTCGTCGGCCAGCCCGCCACCGTGGGCGTCTTCCGGATCTCCTTCGTCGTTACCTCGGGTCCCTTCACGGCGGAGGTGGACTACGACCTCGAGATCTCCTCTGCCGAATACGAGCTGTCGATCGCCACGGAGAGCCTGGCCGAGGCGTCCTTCGGCTTCGCATACCGCGACGTGCTGAGCGCCATGGGCGGGCGGTCGCCCTATAGCTGGGAGGCGCTCGGCGAGGATCCTCTGCCGCACGGGATCTTCCTCCGGTCGGACGGCGTGCTCTCGGGCCGCCCGCAGGAGGACGGCGTCTTCGAGTTCCTCGTGCGCGTCACCGACTTCGAAGGCCGGCAGGCCACCAAGACCCTGGTGCTCAACGTCGCGCCGCCGGCGGGAAGAAGCGCGCCGACGGGACCTACGTGTGGACGCACCAGGGCTTGCTCCGCGTGGCGGAGGAGCTCGGCGAGGTCTCGGGCAAGGTGGAAGACGACCTCGGTCTGATCCTCGAGCACAACGGCATCGTGCACGGCGAGCCGAAGCTCTTCGGAACCTACTTGTGGACGATGCGGGTGGACGACGACACGCCGGGCGCTCCCGGTGTCGACTGCCCGATCCTGGTGCGCATCCCGCACGACCGTGGCCTGACCGTGGTGACGCAGAACCTTCCCGTGGCCATCGCCGGCCGGAGCTACCGTGCGCAGCTCGAGGCGGTCGGCGGCGACGGCGAGATCAAGTGGTCGGAGTACGGTGCGAGCCACCTGCTCGAGGACGTCCTGGGGCTGAGGTTCGACGCAACCGGGAGCCTGGTCGGCACGCCGCCGGTGGGCGTTTTGCAGGGCGACGACGAGAGGGAGTTCTCCATCACGCTGCGGGCCCAGGATGAACGGGGCAGGATCGGCATCGGGGTGGTGAACCTCGTGGTGAAGGCGGCGCCCGAGCGCAGGGCGGAACCGCGGGTCGAGGACGACGTCGGCTGCCAGGCCGGTGGCGGCGGGCCGATGGGCGGTCTGGTCCTCCTCGTCGGCCTCGCGCTCCTGCGCCGTCGTCGAAGCTGAGCCGGCGACCGCATTCCGGTCACGGCCACACCCCGGGGCCCGCCCGCCCCGGGGTGTTTCGTTGGCGCGGGTGTCGGTGCGGAAGGGTAGAGTGGTCCGCATGCGGATCGAGCGCCTCCATGTCGAGGGCTTCGGCGTGCACCGCGACCTGCACCTCGAGTTCGGGCCGGGGCTGAACGTGCTGCTCGGGCCCAACGAAGCCGGCAAGAGCACCCTGCACGCCTTCGTCCTCGCGGTCTTTTTCGGGCTGGGGAAGAAGGACGAATGGCTGCCCTCGCGCGGTGGGCGGCACGGCGGCGCCCTCACCCTCGCGCGGCGCGGCGAGCACACGCGGATCGAGCGCGTCTTCTCGCCCCGCAAGTCCCTCCGCGTGGTCGGTCCCCGGGGGGAAGAGGGGGGCGAGGAGATGCTGGCGGAGATCCTCGGCAAGGTGGATGCGAAGCTCTACCGCAGCGTCTTCGGCTTCGACCTGGAGGATCTCCAGAAGCTTCCGCTCGGCTCCGACGAGATCGAACGCCACCTCTTCGACGCGGGCCTCTTGGGGGCCGGCAAGTCGCTGGTCGGGCTGCGCAAGGAGCTGCGCGACGTGATGGATCGGCTCCACCGCCCCCGCTCCGGTCCCATCTGGGATGGATATCGATCCATCCGGGCGCAGCGGAGGACGCTCGAGGAGCTGGTGGAGCGCAGCCGTGCCCATGGCGAGCGCCTCGGGCGCGAGGCGACGCTCGAGGAGGAGATCGCGAAGGCGCGCGCGCGGCGCAGAACCTTGGAGATCGAGAACCGTCGCTGGCATCGCCTGCTCGACCTCTGGCCCTTCGAGGTGAAGCGACGGAGCCTCGAGGCCCGGCTCGAGGAACTCGGACCGACGAGCGGGAACGAGGCGGCGCTTTACGAGGCCCTCCTGCACCACGATCGCCTCCGCGAGCGGGAGCAGGCGTTGCGCAACGACCTCGATCGGCTCGCCGCCGATCACGAGGAGATCGTGCGGGCTCTGGGGGCGATCGCGCTGGACGAAGCGCTCCTCTCTCTCGAGCCGCGCCTTTCCGCGTTGGAGGAGGAGCGCGCCTTCGTGGAGGAGGCGCGCGAGAGCGTCGCAGCGCTCGGCCGATCCATCGCGCAGCGCGACGATGCCATCGCCGCGCTCACGGCCAGCTTCGGCGAAGGTTGGAGCCTCGAGCGGGCGCTCGGGGTGGATCGGAGCCTCGCCCGACGCGAAGCCCTGGAGGCGCGCGCGGCGGCGCTGCGCCGGGCGGAGCAGGCGCTGGACGAGGCTGCGCGGCGCACGGAGGCGGCGCAGGCCACCCTCGAGGACAGGGAGCGGGAGCTCGAGGCGGCGCGCGCCGCGGTCGCGGCGCACGGCGACGTGCCGACGGCGGAGGCGATCGAGCTGCGGACGCGGGCGCTCGCCGGCCTGCGTGCGGCGCAGGCCGAGCGCGAGCGGCTCGCGCAGCGGGAGGTGACGGAGGCGGCCGGCGCGTCGGGGCCGACCCTGGCGCGGATCGGCGCCACGGCTCTTCTCGCCCTCGTGGGCGCGGCGCTCTTCTTCGTCGACCGGCCGATCGCGGGCCTCCTCGTCCTTGCGGCCGGGCTGGGGCTGGCCTGGGTATGGGGTCGAAGGGGCCGTGCGGGAGCGGGCGAAGGGCTTTTGGCCGCCATCGAGCGCTGCGAGCGGGATCTGCGCGCGCACGCCGAGGTCCTCGGTCTTTTGCCGAGCTTTGGGGCTGGCGAGATCGAGGGAGCGGCGATGGCGCTCGAAGGCGACCGCAAGCGGAGGGATCGACACGACGACCTCGTGCGAGCGGTCGAGGAGCGAGAGGGCGCGGCCCGAGCGGCCCGCGCAGCCTGGGAGGCCGCCCGCGCGCGGGAGGAGGAGGCGCGCGGCGCCTGGGTGGCGGCCGAGGCGGCTTGGAGGGCGGCCTGTGCCGAGCTGTTCGGCGGGGTCGATGGGGCGCGGGCGCCGGGGCCCGAAGCGGCGCGCGAGCGCCTCGAGCGCTTGGAGCGAATCGCGAACCTGTGGGAGGCGCGCGAGAGCGAGCGGAAGGAGAAGGAGCGCCTCGAAGCGCGCCTCCACCGCTGGAGGGAGAGCGCCACGTCCCTGCTCGCATCGGCGGGCCGGGACGTCCTCGAGGGCGACCTGCCCACGCTACGCGTGCGGCTGGCAGAGCTTCGCCGCGCCATCGAGGAGACCCGGGAAGGCGTGGTCCGTCGCCGCAACCTCCTCGAGCAGAAGGCGAAGCTCGAGCGGGAACGCGAGCGCCTGCAGGAGCAGCTCGATGCGCTCGCGACCGAGCTGGCCCGCTGCTTGGAGGAGCAGGGCGTGGACGGACGCGAGGCCCTCGCCGCCCGGCTCGAGCAGGAGCGAACGCGCGAGCAGCTCCGCCAGGAACTGCAGGGCATCGAGAACGCCTTCCTCGAGCAGATGGGCGAGGGGGAGGAAGCCGAGCGCATTCGCTCGCTCCTCTCCGAGGGGCGGCGTGACGTCTGGGAGGTCGAGCGGGCGCGCACCGGAGAGGCCATCGAACGCCTCACCGAGGCGATCGAGGTGCTGCAGCAGGAACTGGCGATCACCCAGGCGGAGCGAAAGCGGGAGGAGGACTCCGAGGCCATCCCCGAGCTCGAGGAGCAGATCGAAGACGATCGGGTGGTCTGGGCGACGCTCGTCCAGCGGTATCGCAGGGCATCGGCGCTCGAACTCCTCCTCGACGAGGCCCTCGAAGAACTCCAGGAGGCGCGGCAGCCGGCCGTCCTGCGCAGCGCCTCGGCCTTCTTCCGCACGGTGACCGAAGACCGCTACGTCCAGATCCGGCAGGTCGCGGAGGATGCGAAGGTGGAGGTGATCCGGCCCCACGGCGCCGCCATCGCGGCCGGCCAGCTCTCCCGCGGCACCCGCGAGCAGCTCTACCTCTGCCTCCGCCT
>DATGOH010000253.1:0-2022 GCA_035306165.1 Ferdinandcohnia sp. | reverse complement strand
ACCGCGATCCCCTGCCCACCTCCGATGCATGCCGAGCCGATGCCGTACCGCTCCTTGCGGCGCGCGAGCTCGTAGAGCAGGTGTCCGGTGATGCGGGCGCCGGAAGCGCCGAGGGGATGCCCGAGCGCGATCGCCCCGCCGTTCACGTTGGTGCGCTCGCGGGGCAGGCCGAGCGCTTTTTCCACCGCGAGGTACTGCGGCGCGAAGGCCTCGTTCACCTCGAAGAGAGCGTAGTCGTCCAGCGTGGTGCCGGTGCGTGCGAGCGCGTTCTGCACCGCGGGCACCGGGCCGATCCCCATGATGGTGGGATCGCAGCCCGAAACGCCCCAGTTGACGAGCCGTCCGATCGGCGACAGCCCCTTCTCGCGCGCGTAATCGGCCGAGGCGAGCACGAGCATCGCGGCTCCGTCGCAGATCCCCGAGGCCGCACCGGCGTGGATCAGCCCGTCCTTCTTGAAGACCTTGGGCAGCCGCGCGAAGCCCTCCACCGTCGAATCGGGGCGCGGGTGCTCGTCTCGCTCGAAGCGCACCGTCTGGCCCTTCCTCCCCGGAAGGTCCATGGGCACCAGTTCGTTCGCGAAGCGGCCGGCCTCGTGTGCCTCGGCCCAACGCTTCTGCGAGAGCACGGAGAACGCGTCCACCTCCTCTTGGGTGATGCCGTACTGGGCGCCGACCTTCTCGGCCGTCTCGCCCATCGCCATGCCCACGTGGGTGTCGGTGAGCGAGGCCCAGAGGCTGTCCTCGAGGACGCCGTCGCGGCCGAGCTGCATCCCCCAGCGCGCGCCGCGCAGGATGTGCGGCGCCTGCGACATCGACTCGGTGCCGCCCGCCAGGACGACGCGGGCCTGCCCGGTGCCGATCAGCATCGCCGCCTGCACCAGCGCCTCGAAGCCGGAGCCGCAGAGCCGGTTGACCGTCACCGCCGGGACGCGCTCGGGCAGGCCGGCGCGCAGCCCCACGTGCCGCGCCAGGTAGATGGCGTCGCGGGACGTCTGCGCCACGTTGCCCACCACCACGTGGTCCACGTCCTCGGGGGCGACGCCGGACTGCTCCAGCGCGGCCTTGGCGGCCACCACCGCCAGGTCGGTGGCGGTGAGATCCTTGAGCGCGCCGCCGAAGGTGCCGAAGGGGGTGCGCTTCGCCGCGAGAAAGACGATCTCCGTATCGAATGCCTGCTTCATCGCTTCCTTCCTATCTTCGCATCAAAAGCTGCCAAAGGGTCAGCACCCCCCAAAGGAGGGCGGCGGAGGCGAACAGGAATTCGCGCATCGACCGCCGCCGCACCGCGCCCGCACCCGGCCCCCGCGCAAAGAAGCGACGGCCGAGATCCACGAACGCCTCCAGGCTGCGAGCCGAGGGGGCTCCGTCCTCGGTCTCCACCACTCGACGGTGTGCCGCGTAGACGTCCCGCGGGGCGGCGTTGGGGAGGCCGCCCGTGCGGAACGCACCGCGCTGCGAGGAGGGAAAGCTGTGATCCGCGGTGAGCACGAAGGTGCCGGGCCGCGGCTCGGTCAGAAAATAGAGCCACGCATCCCGTCCGCGCGGAAAGACGACGGCCCAGTCCCCTTTCGCCTCGTTCGCGTAGATGCTCTGCTCCACGTCGGAGGAGAGCGGCCTGCGCTGCGCGACCCGCCCGACCGGTACGAAGCCCAGCTCGGCGAGCTCCCGCCCCATCAGCCGCACGGCCGGATCCATCACCTCCCCGTCCCGACCGAGGATGCGGTAGCGCACCGCGCCGGGGAAGAGGAAGCGGACGAAACCGCGCAGGTTGCGCAAGAGGACCAGGCCGAGCAGGGCGAATATGAGGGCGATGCGCAGCGTCTCCGGGTTCACGAGATCGCCAACCTCCGGACGGTCTCGCGCACGAAATCGCCCACCTGCCGTGTGGTCCGATCCCCGCCGACGTCGGGGGTGAGGACGTTCTCCTCCACCGCCGTCTGGACCGCCCGCTCGACGAGCGCCGCCTCGGCGTCGTGGCCGAGGTGCTCGAGGAGGAGGCCACAGGTGAGGAAGGTGGCGATC
>DATGOH010000252.1:0-8712 GCA_035306165.1 Ferdinandcohnia sp. | reverse complement strand
TGGACGTGTCCGACGAAAACGACGTGACCTCCTTCGTCGCGTGGGCCCACGAGGCTCTGGGCGGACTGAACGCCCTGGTCAACAACGCCGGCATCATCCGCGACGGACTCCTCGTGAAGAAGGACCGCAACACCGGCGAGATCACCACGCTCTCCAAAAAGATGTGGGACGCGGTGATCGCGGTCAATCTCACCGGCGCGACCCTGATGACCCGCGAGGTGGTCAAGAAGATGGTCGAGACGCAGACGCGGCCCGGCGTCATCGTCAACCTCTCGTCCATCGCGCGCCACGGCAACCGCGGCCAGAGCAACTACACCGCCGCGAAGGCGGCGCTCGCCGCGAACACCGTGACGTGGGCGCGCGAGTTCGCGCCGTTCGGCATCCGCGTGGGCGCGATCGCGCCGGGCTACATCGACACGCCGATGACCGCCGGCATGCCGCCCAAGGCGCGCGAGGCGCTGCTCGGCATGATCCCCGTGGGGCGGGCCGGCACGCCCGAGGACATCTGGCTCGCGCTCAAGTTCATCGTGGAGTGCGACTTCTTCAACGGGCGGGTCGTCGACGTCGACGGCGGCATGTCGGTCTGAAGCGACTCAGCGGAAGGCGCGTCGGGCCGCGGCGAGCTGTGCCTCGCGATCGCCGCCCTCCCAGGCGGCGGCGCGGGCCGCGGCCAGCGCGCGGCCCATGCGCTTGCCGGGCGGGTGACCGAGGGCGATGAGGTCGTCGCCCGTCACCGCCGCCCGGATTTCCCTCCCCTCGCGGATCCACCAATCGATCCAGCGAGCGGCCTTCTCGTCGTCGCAAACGCCCGCGGCGTAGACGAGCTCGGCCTCGTCGAGCCCCACGAGCGCCGCGCCCGCCTGGGCGGGCCGTTCGGCACGCGCGAGGCGGGCGAGCGCGCGGCGCACCCGCTCCCAGCCATGGACGAAGCGCCGCCGGCGCTCCCCGCCGCGCGGCACCATCCGCCCCCACGCCGGGCGATCCTCCTTCGGGATCGCCCGCCCCACCTCGATCCAGAGCACGTCCGCCTGCGATGGCAGGTCCGCGCCGAAGAGCTCCGCGAGCCGGTGTCGCGCCTCCCGCAAGCGCCCCAAACGATCGAGCAAAGCCGTCGATCGCGCGAAACGCGGATGGATGGCGAACAGGAGCTTCCACTCGCGCAGCAGGCGGAACGCCTGCACCACCTCGCGCTGCTCGAGGATGCGATCGAGCTCGGTGCCGATCCGCTCCTTCCCCAGCTTCTCGAAGGCCCCTGCCTTGCGCGCGGCGTGCATCAGGCCGAGCGTCTCGGGGCTCGGCCGGAAATCGAAGCGGGCGGCGAAGCGCGCGGCGCGGAAGGCGCGCGTGGGATCGTCGTGGAAGCTCAAGCCGTGGAGGACGCGGAGCACGCCCTTTTGCAGATCCGCGTAGCCGCCGTAGGGATCCTGCAGACGCCCGAGGTCGTCGGGCGAGACGGTGATCGCCATCGCGTTGATGGTGAAGTCCCGGCGGAAGAGATCCTGCCGCAACCCGGCATGGAGCTCGACCGTCGGGAGGGCCGCGATGGCGGGGTAGTGCTCCGCGCGGGCGGAAGCGAGGTCGACGTGCTCGCCGCCGTCGAGGTGGAGGCGGGCGGTGCCGAAGGACGGGTGCACGTCCACGCGAACGCCGTGGCGCCGCCGCGCGAGGAGCGCCACCTTGGGCGCCTCGCCCTCCACCACCAGATCGACGTCGCGCACCGGCAGGCCGAGGAGGAGGTCGCGCACCGAGCCTCCGACCAGGTGGATGGAATGGCCGAGCTCGGCGGCGATGCGGCCGAGCCGCTCCACCCACACCCAGCGCGCGCCCAGACCCTCGCGGAGCAGGTGGCGTACACGCGCCGGGCTGGGCGCCTGCACGGGCGGGCCCACCTCGGGCTCCGCCAGGGCGCGCAGGACCGCGCCGCGCGTGAGGATCCCCACCGCATCGCCCGGCGGGTCTCCGACCAAGAGGAAACGGGTCCCGCCGGAGACGAGGATCCGCCGGGCCTCTTCCAGCGTGGCGTCGGGCGCGATCCACGGCGGAGGACCGAGCGCGATTTCCTCCACGGGGCGATCGCCGAGGCCGTGCGCGATCGCTGCGTCCACGTCGCGCCGCCCCACCCAGCCCACGTAGCGCAGGGTCTTGCCGCGCCCGCGCGTGATCGGGAGCGAATCGATGCGCCGCTCGCGCAGGCGATCGGCGGCGCGCCGGATGCTCGCGCGCGCGGACAGGCTCACGAAGGGGAAGGTGGCCGCCTCGGCGGCGGTGCGGACCTTCCCCCCGTGCTCGCCCAAGGTTTGCCGCAGGTAGGCGCGCGCCTCGCGCAGGGTCATCGCGCGCAGCGAGGCGCTCGCCGCTTCGCGGTGCCCCCCTCCGCCGAGCGCCGCCAACACCTCGCCGACGTGCACCTCCCCCGTGCTGCGCCCGATCACGTCCACGCGGTTGCCGCTCCCGGCGAGGAGGAAGGCGGTCGGCCAGCCCTCGGCCGCGCGGAGCTGTTCGAGGAGCACGGAAAGGTTGGGTTCGTAGGCCTCGGTCTCGAGGCTCGTCACCACCGCGACCCGGCTGCCGACCGGAACCTCCTCGGCGCTCGCCGCCATCCGGGAGAGGAGTTCGAGCTCGCGCGATGTGAATCCCTTGGGGAGGTAGCGGCCCACCCATTCCACCGGGGCGCCCCACTCCAGGCAGATCTGCGCGGCCCGGTGATCGAGCGCGGTGGTGCCCGCGAAGGTGAAGTGGCCGGTGTCCATGTGGATGCCGAGGAGGAAAAGCCCCGCTTCGGCGGGACGGGGGCGCTTGCCGGCTTCGGCCAGCCGCAGGACGAGGGCGGAGATGCAAGCTCCCACCGGCGGCAGCGGCACGCGGGGGAGGTCGCCCTCGGCCGCAGGATGGTTGTCCCAGGCGCGCACTTCCCGGGCGCGCGGCAAATAGCGCGCGAGCTCTCCTATGCGCGCCGGATCCGCGGTATCCACCACGTGGAAGCGATCGAGCGATGCGCGATCGAGGCGCCGGCGCACCTGTGCGAGGGAGAGGAGGGGCGGCAGCTCCCCTTCCAGCTCCTTCCAGACGGCCCGGGAGGTCGGCTCGATCGATCCCGGCACGACCAGCTCGAATGGCCCCTCGAGGAGGTGGAGGGCGACCAAGGAAGCGAGGCCGTCGAGGTCGGCGGCGAGATGCGTCGTGGCCAGATCCATCCGGGCAAATTACAAAGGAAGCAGCATGAGCGATCGCACCATCATCGACGCAACGGATGCCAGTTTCCAGGCGGATGTCATCGAGGAGAGCTTCCGGCGGCCCGTGGTGATCGACTTCTGGGCCGCCTGGTGCGCGCCCTGCCGCGCCCTCGGTCCTCTGCTCGAGCGGCTCGCCGAGGAGGCGGGGGGCGCCTTCCTGCTCGCCAAGGTGAACGTGGACGAAAACCCCGCCCTCGCCCGGGCCTTCCACGTACGGGGCATCCCGGCCGTGCACGCCGTCCGCAACGGCAAGGTGGTCGACGCCTTCACCGGAGCCCTCCCCGAGTTCCACGTGCGCAAGTGGTTGGAGGGCATCCTCCCCGGCCCCGAGGACGCGCTGCTCGCGCAGGCGGCCGAGCTGCAGGCCCAAGGGAAGGTCGAGGAGGCGGAAGCGCTGTACGAGAAGGTGCTCGAGACGCGCCCGCGCGATGGCGACGCCCACTTCCAGCTCGCGCGCATCCTGGCCGCCCGCGGCGAGATCGATGCCGCGGAGCGCCACCTCGGCCTCATCCTCCCCGACGACGCCGAGCGGCTGGAGAAGGAGATCGCCACGCTGCGGCTGAAGATGGCCGGCGACGGCCTGGAGGAAGCCGAACGCGCGGTGGCGAAGGACCCGGAGGATCGCGAGGCGCGCCTGCGGCTCGGAAAGGCCCTCGCCGCCGCGGAGCAGTACGAGCGCGCCCTCGACGTCTTCCTCGAGGTGCTGCGCGGCGGGCCGCGCGACGAAATCGGCGAGGCGGCGCGCGCCGCGATGGTGGAGATCTTCGGCGCCGTCGGCACGCGCTCCGAACTCGCGGATCGCTATCGCTCGCTGATGGCCGCCGAACTCTATCGCTGATCGGACGCGCGCACGCCGATCGAGCGTTTCAACCGCTCGCGCTCCTGCGGTAGAACCGGGGCATGCGCATCCTCGCTCTGGTCGTCGCCTTCGCCCTCGTCGCCTGCCGCCCCTCGACCCCGGAGAAGGTCGAGCCGCAGGACGCCATCGCCTTCGAGCCGCAGCCGGCGGAGGGATTCCTCGAGGCCTACGCCGCCACCAACGCTTTCCGCCTCGGCCGCCCGAACGCCGCCCGCATCGTGCCCGGAGGCGAGGCCGTGCTCTTTCTGCGCTCGGGTGCGCGCAGCTTCGAGCAGGACCTCTGGATCTTCGACGTGGCCACGCAGGAGGAGCGCGTCCTGCTCACCGCGGAGCAGATCCTCGCGGGCGGCGAGGAAGTGCTCACGGCGGAGGAGAAGGCGCGGCGCGAGCGGACGCGATCCGCGGCGCGCGGGATCGCCACCTACGACCTCTCGCCGGACGGCCGCCGCATCCTCGTCCCCCTCTCCGGCCGGCTCTTCGTGGTCGAGCGCGAGACCGGGGCCGTCACGGAACTCCCCTCCGAGGGTGGCTACCCCATCGATCCGCGCTTTTCGCCGGACGGCAGCAAGATCGCGGTCGTGCGCGACGGCGATCTCTACGTGATCGACCTGGAGACGCGGACGCAGAAGCGTTTGACCGAGCGCACCCGCCCCGAGGTGAGCTTCGGCCTCGCCGAGTTCGTGGCGCAGGAGGAGATGGGGAGGATGCACGGCTATTGGTGGTCGCCGGACGGCCGCCGCATCGTCTTCCAGCGCTCCGACACCACCGGGGTGGACGTGATCTCCATCGCCGATCCCTTCCATCCCGAGAGGCCGCCCACCTCGTTCCCCTACCCGCGCGCCGGGACGAAGAACGTGGACGTGCAACTCGGGATCCTCTCCATCGACGGCGGACCGCCGACCTGGGTCGAGTGGGATCGCCAGCGCTTTCCCTATCTGGCGAACGTGCGGTGGGACGAGGGCGCGCCGCTCACCGTGCTCGTGCAGAACCGGCTGCAAACCACGGCGCACCTGCTCGAGGTGGACGATCGGACGGGGCGCACGCGCATCCTCCTCACCGAGAAGGACGACGCCTGGATCAACCTCGATCCGTCGGTCCCTCGCTGGGTGCTCGGCGGCAAGGCGTTCCTCTGGTCCTCGGAGCGCGAGGGCGCCTGGCGGCTGGAGCTCCGCGATCGAAGTGGCAAGCGCATCCGGGCGCTGACGTCGCCCAAGCTCAACTACCGCGAAGTGCTGCACGTGGACGGCGACGAGAGCGTGGTCTTCGTGGCCTCGCCGGATCCGACCGAGCGGCATCTCTTCCGCGTGCCGCTGGAGGAGGAGAAGGAGCCGGTCGCCCTCACCGTCGATCCGGGCCACCACCACGCCCGCTTCGACGCCGCGAGCGGCATGTACGTGCACGCGCTCTCGTCGGCGACCGGGGAGGTGACCACCACCGTGCGGCGCAAGGACGGCACCTTCGCGGGCACGCTGCGCTCGGTCGCCGAGATCCCGCCCTTCGTCCCGAACGTGGAGCTCGTCACCTTCCCGGCGGGCGAGCGCGTCCTGCGGGCCGCGGTGGTGCGGCCGCGCAACTTCGACCCCCGCTTCCGCTACCCGGTGGTGAACTTCGTCTACGGCGGCCCCCTCTCGCAGACGGTGACCGCCCCGCTGGAGCGCTACTACCGCCAGCAGTGGGTGGCCGACCACGGTTTCATCGTGGTCTCCATCGACGGTCGCGGCACGCCGGGACGCGGGCGCGACTGGGAGCGCGCCATCCACCGCAATCTGATCGACGTCCCCCTCCAGGATCAGGTGGACGGGATGCGTGCGCTCGCCGGGCGCGTCAGCAACATGGACCTCGAGCGCGTCGGCATCTTCGGCTGGTCCTTCGGCGGCTACTTCACCGCGATGGCGGTGATGCGCGAGCCGGAGCTCTTCAAGGCGGGCGTGGCGGTGGCGCCGGTGGCCGAATGGACCGACTACGACACCCACTACACCGAGCGCTACATGGACCTGCCGCGCTCCAATCCCGAGGGGTACCGCAAGAGCTCGGTGCTCACCTACGCCAAGGACCTGCGGCGGCCGCTGCTGCTCGCGCACGGCACCGCCGACGACAACGTGCACTTCTCGCAGGCGCTCAAGATCTCCGACGCGCTCTTCCGCGCCGGCATCCGCCACGACTTCCTCCCCTTGGCGGGCTTCACCCACATGGTGAACGAGCCGGAGGCCGCCCGGCGCCTCTACGAGCGGATGATCGCCTTCTTCCGCGAGCACCTCGGCGTCCCCGAGCCGATCGGTCTCGCCCACCCCGCCGTCGGGGGAAGGTAACCGAGCGAAGGAGGAGGCGCCCGGAGGCGCGGCCCCGGTCCGGCGTCGGCGGTGGGAAAGATCCTTCCCTCCGATCCCGTCCTTTTCCCTTCGAGAGGGCGGGCGCGGCCTCGAAGGGCCAATCGCCCGGCCCGCAGCGTCGGCGCGCTCCTTGCTCCGGAGGCGAGCGGGAGGCGCGACCGCGATGCGACACCTGCGATGGCTAACGGCCCTGGCCCTGCTCGCCTGGGCTTGCGGCGACACCGAGACCGGACCGGTCCGGCCGATCGAGAATCCCGAGGAGCCCCGCCCGGAGCCGAAGCCCAAGCCGAAGCCCGAGCCGAAACCCAAGCCCGAGCCCAAGCCCCGGCCGGAGCCCGAACCGGAACCGGAGGTGCCGGACCCCTGGCCGGCCGACGACGTCCGTCACTTCGGCCCCCCGCAGGGTCTGCCCGGACCGGTGCTCGGCGTGGGCATCGACGACGCGCGCAACGTCTACGCGATCGACGGCGCGGCGGCCTACGCGCTGCCCGCCGGCGGGGAGCGCTTCGTGCGCACCGCCACCGGCGGCCAATTCGATCGCGGCTACCCCGTGGCCAGCGTGGCCGGCGGCGCGGAGGGCGAGGTCTACCTGGGCTTTCTCGCCCCGGAGGGGAAGACGGTCTTCGATTGGACGGAGGAGGAGAAGATGTTCGGGGACGTGGACCGGATGCGCCTGCGCCCCGACGGCACCCTCGAACTCGACCACCACTACAAGATCCAGAACTCCAACGCGAAGTGGATGGACGAGACGCGTTCCATCCTCGCGATGAAGCGGGTGTTCGGCACCCCCTACCACGGGGACGTCTACCTCGGGAGCAACCACGGCGCGACGGTGCTGCGCGGCGACGCCTGGGCGGATCATCGCCATCCGATCTTTCTCGACGAGAACGGATCGATGGTGATCGGCTACGTGCACGCCGTGAACTACGACCCCGAGGCGAACTTCCTCATCGGCGCCTACTGGATGCTCGCCGCGGTGCCGCCCGCGCCGCTCGACGATCTCGAGCGCTGGGTGAGCGTGGTGGAGCTGCCGTGGCTCGCCTACACCTGGCCCGAGCACCTCGGCCCGCTGCACGAGCCCAAGGACATCCGCGCCATCGCCGGCGATCTATCCCGGTCGACGATCTTCGTGGGCATGCACGGGCTCGGCCTTTCCGAGGTGGTGCTCTCGCCACGCGCGTGGCGCTCCATCCCCGGCACGCCCGACGACCACATCCTCGGGCTCGAGTGGGAGCGCGAGACCGACGTGCTCTGGGTGGCCACCGCGAGCCGCGGGCTGTGGCGATGGGACATCACCACCGAGACCTGGGAGCAGAGCCCCTACGTGCCGGCCAACGCGCGGGTGAACCAGGTGCTCCTGGACGAGCAGGTGAAACCGCGCGCGGTCTACGCGGCCACCAGCCACGGGCTCTACGTGATCCGGGCGCCGTGAGCGGGGGCGCTGCCGCGCCTCAAGCGACGGCGCGGGTCATCGCCACGATGGCGCGCCGCCCGAGCGCCTCGATCCGCTCCCGCTCCTCGGCGGAGAGGCCCTCGGCATCCTCCTCCTCGGCCTCGTCCAGGCATTCGACGAGGTAGTCCACCGCGTAGGGCTGCAGTCGCTCCGCCTCCTCCGGCGAGGCATCGAGGAGATCCTCGAGGCGCACCGATCCGAAGCGCGGGCCGAAGGCGTGGTCGAACATCTGCGCGAGTTCGAAGCAGATGTAGGCGAGCGCCTCCCGGCCGAGATCCGAGAGGTCCTCCAGGTCCTGAATCCAGGCGACGAGCTCCGACTGGACGTTTTCGTAGCGATCCAGGCGGCGCCGTTCCTCCCGCTCCGGGAGCGACTCGAGCATCTGCCAGGTCCCCTCGACCACCTCGAAAGGGACCATCTCCCCCGGGATGCTGCCGCGGGCCGGGAGGGCGTATTCCATGGGGCCGCCTTCCTCCGGGCCGAGCTCCTCCCCCACCGGGGGCGGCGCCGGCGCCCGCGCCGCGGCCAGATCCTCCGGCGAGCGCCCCGCGAGCAAGAGGTCCCAGACGCCGAAGAGGTTGCCGTAGAGCCGCATCGCCATGTCTCGGTCGGCGAAGCGCGGCTCGCTCGGAAAGAGGGCGGGGATCACCTCCGCGGCCGGCCTGCGCTCCGCCACCGCGGTGGCGAGTCGGGCGATGGCCTGGCGGCCGTCCACCTCCGCGCCCGCCTCCACCAGGAGCGCGTCAAGGATGTCGATGCCCTCGTAGATCCGCTCCAGCCGCGGCGCTTTCCTCGCCCGGCCGTGCTCGCCGTTCCTCTTCGAACCCATCTCGCCTC
>DATGOH010000251.1:0-3655 GCA_035306165.1 Ferdinandcohnia sp. | reverse complement strand
CCCCCACAGGAACCGCCTCCGTCCCCGGCGACGCGACCCGCCGAGCCGGCGCCGTTGGCGCGGGCCGAGCCCACGCCGAGGGAGGAGCCGCCGGAGCCTGCGGCCGAGGAGAATCCGACCGAAACGCCGCCCGCCGAGCCGCGCGAGATTCACCTCCGCTGGGTGCCGCAGGGGGCCGTCCTCTACGTGGACGGCGCGCGCGTGGACACGGTGGCGCCGAACTGGAGCGGGACGCTCGCGCCCGGCGAGCACCGCATCGCCCTCGTCCACTCCGCCTGCTGCCACCCCTACGAAGAGGTGCTGGTGGTGGAGCCGGGCGACGAACCCATCCGCCGCAGCATCGTGCTGGACCCGAAGGAAAGCGGCTGGTTCGAGGTGGATTGCGCGGAACCGAACGCGGAGGTCTGGCTCGACGGCACGTTCAGGGGTACGGTGTCGGAGTTGCGAAAGAAGGGTGGTGTGGCCGTGGCCTTTTCGCGCAACGACACCGGGCGCGCGCGGTACGTGAAGATGGTGCGTTTCGACCTCTTGCCCCCGGCCGGCGCCGACTGGGAACCCGTGCACGGCGAGGTGATGGTCCGCGCCGGGCAACGCACCCGCACCGAACCCCTTCCCTGCGGGGGGCTGGCGAAGCGGTGAGGCCCCTCGCGTTCGCTCTGTTGGCCATCCCCCTCCTCGCGGGGCCGCTCGTCGCCGAGGCCTCCCCCCAGGTCGAGTTGCAGCGGGCGCGCGACCTCTTCGAGTACGGCGAGTACGAGCAGGCGCGCCGCGTGGCCGAGCGCCTTTTGGCGCGCAACGTCCTGGCCACCGACGAGGACTTGATCGACGCCAATCGGATCGTGGCGCTCGCCTACCTGTACGGCGATGCGCCGGACCGGCTGGAAAGGGCGCGGGAGTACTTCCTCCAGCTCCTCTCGGTGGAGCCGGATTACCGCCTCGATCCCTTCTTCACGCCGCCCGCTGCCCTCGAATTCTTCGAACAGGTGCGCCGCGACAACGAGGAGCGGCTGGCGCCGATCCGCGAGCAACGGCGCCTGGCCAAGCAGGCGCGGGCCGCCGAGGAGGCCGCGCGGCGCCGCTTCCTCGAGGAGCGCAGCCGGGAGCGCGAGGCGACCAAGCCGCCGGTGGTCCGCACCGTGCAGCGCAACCACGTGGCGCTGGTCTTCCTCCCCTTCGGCGCGGGCCAGTTCCAGAACGGGGATCGCGCGACCGGCTGGGCCATCGCCTCCATCCAACTCGCGGCCGGCGCGACCAGCGTCGCGTCCTACTTCGCGATCGAGAGCCTGCGCAACGACAACGGTCGCTTCGCCCCGAACGACGTGCGCACGGCCCGTACTCTGAACACCGCGAAGTGGGTCTCGGCGGGCGTATTCTATGCCGCTTGGCTGTACGGGATCCTCGACGCCTGGCGTGGATTCGAACCGGAGGTCCTCCTCGAGACGACGGAGGTCGCGCCGGTCGTGGCGCCGCTGGAGGATGGCGCCAGCCTCGGCATTTCGCTACGGTTCTGACATGAGCGACCGCGCCGCACTTCTCGTTCGAACGGGGGATGGACGCGAGAAGACCTATCCCCTGCTCAAGCGACTCATCTCGGTGGGCCGTTCGCCCGACAACGACGTGATCCTCGACGAGGAAGGCGTCCCCGACACCGCCTTGCACCTGCAGCGCGAGGGCGAAGCGATCGAGGTGGTCAGCCTCGATGGGCCCTTCCTCCACAACGGGAAGAAGAAGACGCGGGCCCGCCTCGGGCCCGAGGACGAGCTGCGCGTGGGGAGCGCGACCCTCCGCCTCGGCAAACCATCGGCGCCGCGGAAGGCGGAGGATCGCGGCCCACTCGTCGCCCTCGAACGGCTGCACGAGTTCTCCAAGAAGGTCCTGGGCAACCACCCCACCGAAGAGGTGCTGGCCCACCTGATGGACACGGCGATCGAGCTCACCGGCGCCGACAAGGGCTTTCTGGTCCTGCTCGAGGGAGACGCCTTTAGGGTGGAGGTCGCGCGCAACGGCGACGGCACCTCGATCGTCGACGCCGAGGGCCGCATCTCCGACACCATCGTGCAGAAGGTGGTGGAGAACCGACAGCCGCTCATCATTTCGGACGCGCTGCGCGACGAGATTTGGCGCAACTCCGCGAGCGTGGTGAACCTCAAGCTCTGCAGCGTGATGTGCGCGCCGCTGATGGAGAAGGGCGATCTGTTCGGCCTGCTCTACCTCGGCAACGATCGGGTGGCCAACCTCTTCGAGGAACGCGACCTGGAGGTGCTGAACATCCTCGCTTCCCAGGCCTCGCTGCTCTTGCAGAACGCCCGCATCCTCGCCGCGCTGCGCATCGACAACGAGGAGCTGCGCAAGCAGCTCGACGGCAACCGCTTCGGCGGCCTGCTGGGCTCCTGCCCGGCGATGATGGACATCTACCGGAAGATCGAGAAGGTGGCGCGGACGGACGTCTCCGTGCTCTTGCAGGGGGAGACCGGCACGGGCAAGGAGATGCTCGCCCGCGAGATCCACCGGCGCAGCCACCGCGCGGACGGCCCCTTCGTGGCGATCAACTGCGGTGCGATCCCGGAGAGCCTTCTGGAGAGCGAGCTCTTCGGCCACGCGCGCGGCGCCTTCACGGGCGCGTCGCACACGCGCATCGGCAAGTTCCAGGCGGCGCACGGCGGCACGCTCTTTCTCGACGAGATCGGCGAGATGCCGCCGCTTTTGCAGGTGAAGATCCTCCGCGCCATCCAGGAGCGGATGGTGACCAAGGTGGGCGAGACCCGCCCCGAGCCGGTGGACATCCGCATCATCGCCGCCACGAACAAGGATTTGAAAAAGGAGATCGCCGAGGGGCGCTTCCGCGAGGATCTCTTCTACCGCCTCAACGTGGTGGCCCTGGAGATCCCCCCGCTGCGCGAGCGGGGCAACGACGTCCTCGTCCTCGCCCGCTACTTCCTCGACACCTTCGCCAAGGAATTCGGCGTGCCGGTGAAGGGCTTCGATCCGCGCGCGGAGCAGGCGCTGCGCCGCCACGATTGGCCGGGCAACGTCCGCGAGCTCGAGAACCGGATCAAGCGCGCCGTGGTCCTCGCCGACCAGGCGCTCATCACGCCGAAGGATCTCGAACTCGAGTTCGACGTCCTCGACCCGACCGCCGACGAACTCGAGGTCGTCCTGCCGCTCGCGAAGGCGAAGGAGGAGTTCCAGAGGCGCTACATCAACGAAGTGCTCAAGCGCAACGGCGGCAACCGCACCAAGACCGCGCGCGACCTCGGGGTGGATCCGCGCACCATCTTCCGGCACCTGGAGGCGGAACGCGCCGCCGGGAGGCTCCCACCGGAATGAGGTCCGCACGCTGGATCGTCGTCGCGCTCGCAGCCCTCTGCGGCTGCCTCCTCGAACAGCCGATCGAGGAGGACACGGACGAGCTCGGTGGTCGGAACCATCCTCCCGCGATCCTCTCGCGCTCCCCCTCGGCCTCCGTGCTCCACCTGCAGCGGGCCTGCAAGCCCAAGTTCACCCTCTCGCAGGTGGAAGACCGCGACCTGGGCGACGACATCGAGGTCAAGTGGTTCGTCAATTACGACGACGGGAACGTCAACCCGGTCGATCGCTGGTTCGTCCCCGCATCCGAAGCCGACGGGCCGGTGCGCTTCCTGGACGGCGAGTACAT
>DATGOH010000250.1:0-6677 GCA_035306165.1 Ferdinandcohnia sp. | reverse complement strand
CGGGAAGGTAGGCCTCTTTGCGGGAGCGGCGGCGGGAGGCGCACGCGGTCTCGGCGCTTCGGGAAACGCTGGCGGCGATCGACAACGCCGAAGCGGTACCTCCTCCGGCGCTGCCCGATCCGGGCGATGGGCCGATCGCAGGGGCGGTGGCCGGGCTCGGGGCCGGGGAAGCGCCGAGGCGTCATCTGAGCCCCGAGGAGGTGTCCGCGGTGATCGCTCGGGAGCTGGAGGAGCGGCGCGCGGCGGCGGCCGAATACGAGAAGCTCGGACGGGCGGAGGAGGCGAATCGGCTACGGGAGCAGATCCGGCTTCTCGAGTCCCTGTGATGCGGCGAACCTGCGGCGTCGACGTCGTCAGCCAATGGCGGCGCGCCTACGTCGGCGAGGGTCTATGGGACATGCATGCCGCGGCAGCGCTCGGCATCGGCCCCACCGGCGGCAAGCTCGAGCCGTCTCATGCCGCACTTCGAGGGCGAAGCGCTGGTCGACAAGCTGTTGGGCTGAATCGGCTAGCGGGCCGGATGATAGGGACCAACGCCTACGCTTCAGCGGACTTCGTCTCCGAACGCCGGCCGGAAAAACCACGCCATTTCGACGTAGGTTTGGCCATCCTCGAAAACGGGAAAGTACCATCGCGAAACTTTGGCCGCCACGCAAGCACCTACCGCTTCCAGTCCTGGATCGCTTTCGATGAGCCGAAGGTCGAGCACCTGTCCAGCGGGGCCGACACGCCAGGAAAGCGAGACAAACCCCTCGATGCTCCTCAGTTCCTTCAAGTAACAGAGCTTCAGCCAATCTTCTTCGGACCGAGCTCGCTCTTCGACTACAGTCGGGTCTCCTCCACGAATTTCTACTGCTCCAGCCTCCAGGCCCACACAGGGTACAAGCGTATGCAGTCGATGACATCACGGTGACTTTCGTTGCCGTTGCGAGATGATGATTTTCCTCTTCGACAGGATTTTGAGCACGCTCTGCGGACTTTCGACCGCGGCAACGGCCGAGCTCGTGCCCTGGGACGCAGATGCGAAATCCGCCATGGCCATGGGGAGAGCGGCCAACAGCCGTGAAGACCGTGGGGCGTTTCTTGCCACGCGCCACCTCCCCCTTCAGCATATCGCGATTGCCCTCATCATCGCGTTGACCCGTCCGGCGGGGGTGTTATCCTCTCGTTAACGCGAGGTGCTCGAACAAGACCTCGGAGGACGTGGGCGGATGTCGGTCAAGGGCAAGATCGTTCGGTTCATCGGCGGCGCGTTTCTCAATCAGGCGCAGATCGTCTCGGCGGAATCCGTGGGTGGGTTCCGGCGGCTCGTTCTCCGATCGAATGTGCCGAGGCCGCGCGCGGGAACGAAGATGCAGTTCCTCCTCCCCGGGGACGAGATGCGGACGTACTCGCCGATCCCCGCGGAGGGTGGGTTCGCGCTGCTGGGCTACCGGCACGCAGGCGGGCCCGGAGCGCGATGGATCTCGGAGGTGGAGGTCGGCAGCCAGGTGCGCTTCGTGGGGCCGCAGGCCTCGCTCGAGGTGCTGGCGGGGCCGGTGATCCTGGTCGGAGACGAGACGAGCGTGGCGGTCGCGGCGGCCTTCGAGACCGAGCGCCCCGGGCAGGTTCACGCGGTAATTCAGGCGAAGGAGGTCGCGGAGGTCGAGCCCGCGGTCCATGCGCTCGGCCTGCGCCAAGCGGTCATCCGCCCAGCCGGGGACGTCGACGGAATCGTGGAGGCGGTGCTCGCCGCCCGAACCCTATCGCCCTCGGCCAAGGTCGCGCTCACCGGCGGCTCGGAGCTCATCGTCGCCGTGCGGGCTGCGCTTCGCGACCGGGGTATCCGCGACCTCAAGACCAAGACCTATTGGATCCCGGGCCGGGCCGGACTGGATTGACGGGCGCCGAAGCGAACGCACAACCTCCCCCAATCCGGCCCGAGTGGACGAGGCAGGGGGCCGCCGCTACCTTCGGCGCTCCATGGCGTCGGCACCCCGTCTTCGCATCCCTCCCGTCCCGGCCCTCCTCATCGCAGGCACGAGCCTGCAAGCGGGCGCCGCCATCGCGAAGCAGCTCTTCCCGGCACTCGGGCCTGCGGGCGCCTCGGGCGTTCGCCTGAGCTTCGCGGCGGTGCTCCTGCTGGCGTTCTTCCGTCCCCGCCTCACGCGACTCGGATGGGCGCGGTGGAAAGCGGTGATCCCCTACGGCGTGGCGCTCGGCGGGATGAACTTCTCCTTCTACCTGGCGCTCGAGCGGATCCCCCTGGGGCTCGCGGTGACGCTGGAGTTTCTCGGTCCGCTCGGCGTGGCGCTCTTCGGCTCGCGCCGCCCCTCGGACGTCGCGTGGGTGCTGCTGGCGGGCGGAGGAATCTTTCTGCTCTCCCCCTGGGCGGGCGGAGCCGGATCCATCGATCCGGTGGGCGCCGCTCTGGCGCTCCTCGCGGGCGCCTTCTGGGCGGCCTACATCGTGCTCGGGGCGCGTACGGCCGGGAAGCTGTCGGAGGTGGAAAGCGTCACGGCAGGGATGGTCGTGGCGACGGCGGTGGTCCTGCCCCTCGCCCTCGCGAGCGGGGCCGCGGCGAAGATGACGCCGACGCTGGCGGCGCTCGGCCTGGGGGTGGCGCTGCTCGCGAGCGCCCTACCCTACACCTTGGAGATGGTGGCGCTCCAGGCTTTGCCGTCGCGGGTGTTCGGGATCCTCACGAGCCTCGAGCCGGTGGTTGCGACGCTCGTGGGCTGGGCGCTCTTGGGCGAGGCCCTGACCGGGCGGCAGTGGCTGGCCGTCGGTCTGGTTTGCGTCGCCTCGGCGGGCGTGACCTGGTCCGCTCGTCCCTCGCCGTCCCCCGCCTCGTCGGCGGGCTGAAAAGGCGCGGGGCGCCGCGAAGGGCGCCCAGGTGGGTGAATCGCTGTGCCTGTGGCTCAGGCGTGGCGGCGGGTGAGGCGGCCGGTCTCCTTGGCCTCGAGGATGCGGCCCGTCCGGGCATCCACCTCGACGAAGACCTTGCCCTTGGCGCGCCAGGAGCGGACGTCGAAGTGCACCTTCCACACCTGGCCGCCCTTCACGAGCTTGGCGTGGTCCAGCCGGCAGTCGTAGCGGCGCCTGTCGCAGTAGGTCTCGGCGACGTCGACCGCCTCGTTCCGGCTCAGCATCGGCCTTTCCCGCACCACCTTCACCGGGCGGGGAGCGCGCTCTTCCACGACCACCGTCTCGACGGGCCGGACGTGGAGCGTGCAGCCGGAGGTGAGGGAGAGAAGCGCCAACAAGGAACCGATGATCGTCGTTCTCATGCCACCTCTGACGGTGGCTCCCTCGCGCCTATTCAAAACGGTCCTCGGTCCTCCCGACCGAAGCCCCGCCGGCGCGCCAGAGGCCGACGCCCAGGGTGACGAGACCGGCGGCGAGTACCACGGCGCCGACGTACGCCAGGTAGATCATCCCATTGGGCTCGGTCGCGTCGGGGGTGAGCACGGAGAAGAAAAAGGCGAGGGGGAGGAAGATCGCCGCGGAAGGAGCGGCCCAGCGCGCGAAGTGCTTCAGGCCCTCGGGCAGCCGCGCCTCGTCCACGTAGCGGAGCGCGACCAGGGCGAGGACGAGGAGCACGCCGGCGTGGGCGTGCCCAGCCCGCCAGAGGTCCTGGCGGAGCGCGTTCGCGGCGTAGGCCGGGTCCGAAACGAGGAGCGTGAGGAGGCTGGTGCCGCCGAAGATCACGGTGGGCAAGACGACCAGGAGAAAGGCCGCCGCCTTACGAGATGCCGGACTCATGAAGGGATTATAGGATGGCGGCCAGACCCCAATACGAGGGCACGGAATGAGGAAAACCGGAAAGATCGATTACGTGGAGTTGCCGGGCGGCGATCTGGCGAGCACCAAGGCCTTCTACGCCAAGGCCTTCGACTGGAAGTTCGTGGACTACGGGCCCACGTATGCCGCCTTCGAGGACGCGGGGCTCGACGGGGGCTTCCAGGCCGACCCGAAGGAGGCGCCGACCCAACCGCTCGTCATCCTCTACTCCGAGGATCTCGAGGCCACGCTCGCGCGCGTGAAGGAGGCGGGCGGGCAGATCACGGTGCCCATCTTCTCCTTCCCCGGAGGGCGCCGGTTCCACTTCCGCGATCCGGCCGGCAACGACCTCGCCGTCTGGTCCGATCGCTCCTGAGCCATGGCTACGAAGTCCACGCCCAAGAAGAAGGCGGCGGTCAAGACGCAGAAGACCGACGCCTCCGTCTCCGGCTTCATCGCCGCGGTCGAAAACGAGACCCGGCGCGAAGACGCCAAGGTCGTCGACCAGATGCTGCGCGAGATCACCGGCGAGCAGCCCGCGATGTGGGGAGGGTCGATCGTCGGCTATGGCGAGTACACGCTCACGAACTCGATGGGCGAGGCGCAGTGGCCGAAGATCGGCTTCAGCCCGCGCAAGAGCGCGACCGTGCTCTACCTCGTGCCGGAGATCCTCGAGTCCGATCCCCTCATGAAGAAGCTGGGGAAGCACAAGATCGGCAAGGCCTACCTCTACATCGACCGCCTCTCCGACGTGGACATGGAGGTGCTCCGCGAGCTGGCCACCCGCTCCTGGAAACACATGACCGAAAAGCACGGATGAGGGGCGGCTCCGCTCCGGTGCCGCCGTACCGCTGCTCGACACACCGCGACCGATAGGAAGAAGCGATGAAGCCCTACGTCACCGTCATCACCCTCGGCGTCGACGATCTCGAGGCGGCCGTCCGCTTCTATCGCGACGGGCTGGGTCTTCCCACGGAAGGGATCGTCGGCCAGGAGTTCGAATACGGGGCCGTCGCCTTCTTCGACCTGCAGCCCGGCCTCCGCCTCGCGCTCTGGCCCAGGAAAAGCATTGCGCACGACACCGGTCTCGAGGAGGGGCCGCGGAGTGCGACGGAGATGACGCTCGGCCACAACGTCGGCTCGCGCGAAGAGGTCGATTCCGTCATGGCGAAAGCGGCCTCGGCCGGCGCGCGGATCGTACGGGCCGCGCACGAGACCTTCTGGGGCGGCTACTCGGGCTACTTCCAAGATCCGGACGGTCACCTCTGGGAGGTGGTTTGGAATCCGGCCTGGGAGAACGCTTTTCCCGCGTGACGGGGAAGGGGCGGCTCCGCAGCAGGGCCGCCCCACCGGCGCTTGGGCCTCAGCGCGGAAACGCGCCGTTCTGGTACAGCGAGAGGAGGTGCCCGTCGGGATCCTTGAAGTCCGCGGACCAGCCGCCCGGGGCTTCCGTGACCGGCGTGACGATCTCCACGCCGGCCTCCGCCAAGGCCGCGACCGTCGCGTCGATCCCTCCCTCGGCCAGGCCGAAGACGACCTGGGGCGTGCTCCCCGGCTTCGCCTCGCCCGGGAAGAAGACGAGTTCGACGTCGCCCGGGATGCGGGCCTGGAGGTAACCGCCCTCGAAGTCCACGACCTCGAAGGTGAGCCCCAGGACGTCCGCGTAGAAGCGGTGGGTGCGGGCGAGGTCCGCTACGACGAAGACGACGGCGAGGTTCTTGATTCGGTTGGTGAGCATGGTCTTCCTTTCGCACGGGTCCGACCGTCCGCTGGGGACGCGTCGGACGAGTTCCGGTGCGTAGTTGCCGAGCGGCGTCCCTTTGTGAGCGACTCGGAGAAAATCAGGCCATGCCCGTCGGGGTCGCTGGCCGCCAGGACGCGCGCTTCGCCGCTCCGCGCCGCGAGCCGCGGCAAGAGCTCGATCTGGCTGCGGCGGAGTCGGACGAGGGCGGGCGTCCGCGCGGGTACGGGAAGCCGGGGCCGAGCCAGGGGGGCGCGGTCGCGCAGGGCCTGAAACCTCTTCCGCAGGGCGGCGTCGGTCACGCCGAGCACCCAGCGCAGCTCGGCCTTGTCGAGCCCCTGCGCCAAAAGGAGCAGTGTGGTCCGTAGGGCGGGCGAAAGGATCGTGAGCGGGGCGCCCTCGACGCCGTCGTCCCTTGCCCAACTCTCGCTTGCCGAACCTTCCTCTACTGCGCGAAGCTCGCGGGCCCGCCGGCGTGCGGCGCTGCGGGCGACGAACGCGGCGTGGCGCTTTGCGGCACCGTGGGCGACGCGGAGAAAGGCCGCGCCACGAGGATCGAGTCCCCGCTGAAAAGCGGACAGCAGGACATCGTGCGCGAGGTCCTCGGCCTCGTCGGGTATGCGGCTGTATCGGCGGGCGGCCTTTACGATGGCCTCACGAACCGCTCGAAGATTGGGCATCCCTGGGACACTACACCATGCCAGCGCCCTTCCGCGGGGCGCTCGGGGGGATAATCGCCGCTGCCGAACGTACTGGTGCTCCGGGCGCGACGTCCTCGTGTCAGGCCTACAAGGTTAGCTCGGACTTTCCAATCTACTTGAACATCTTCCTTAGCGAGCGCTCAAACTCAGCGAGCCTTCGCTCGACCTTCCTCGTGACGGCTGCGGCGTTGCCCTCCAATCTGATGGGCCCACATCGCGGACACCTGCAGCTCGTCTTCGAGATGTCGACGGTTATCTTCTTACCACATCCCCCTGGGCAGTCGACACTGATCTCCCAATTCAAGCGCTTCATGGTTGTCGTCCCTCTCGACGGTACTCGGCTTCTCCACCTCGCACCACGAGGAATAGGGTCGCCATCAGCCTAACGCCTCACTCCGACAATCGCACGACAGGGGCTCCCTCGGCTCTAGCTTCGCCTTCCGGCGGTGGAGGCGGTGGAGGATTTGAAGGTT
>DATGOH010000249.1:0-17804 GCA_035306165.1 Ferdinandcohnia sp. | reverse complement strand
GCGGTGCTTCCGTCTTGGCGCACCTCGCCGTTCACCGTGCAGCGCACCCGGCGCGCGGACGGATCGCTCCACCCCTCGGCGATCCAGGGACCGATCGGGCAGAAGGTGTCGAAGCTCTTGGCGCGGGTGAGGTGTTTCTCTTTTTTCTGGATGTCACGGGCCGTCACGTCGTTGAGGCAAGTGAAGCCGAAGACGACCGCCGGTACCTCCTCTTCGCCCACGTCCTTGCAGCGCCGGCCGATCACCACCGCGAGCTCGGCCTCGTGCTGGACGTCGTCGGAAGCCCCCGGGAGGAGGATCGCCTCCTCCGGCCCGATCACGGCCGAGGGCGGCTTCAAGAACAGGAGGGGCTCGGCCGGAAGCTCGTTGCCGAGTTCCTTCGCGTGCGCGGCATAGTTGCGCCCTACGCAGACGATCTTCGTCGGCTCCACGGGGGCGAGCAGGCGGAGATCCTCGAGCGTCCCGCCGCTCCCTCGCGGCACGCCACCGCGCCACGGAGCGTCCGAGAGGAGTTCCACCCGACCCGCGGCGTCGGCCCGCCCCCACGCCGGCCGGCTCCCCATCTCGAAACGGACGATCCGCGCGATCCCAGATTCTTCCATCGTTGCCTCCACGCCTCGGGCTGCGGCGGCGATCATGTACCAGGACGACGCGCGCGAACGCGGATGGATGGCGCCCGCACGGAGGGCGCCATCTGGCGGCACGCCACCTCTTAGGACGGGACGCGGGCGGAGGATCACGGCGGTACGTGCGAGGGGCACCTCCACCCCGGCCCGTGAGGTGCGCTCACTCGATCGAGAAGCCGTTCGCGCGCATCCAATCGTCGGAGTAGAACTTCGAGATGTAGGACTTCCCGCCGTCGGGGAGGATGGCGACGATCACCTTGCCCTTGCCGAGCTCCTTGGCGAGCTGGACGGCCACGGCCACCGCGCCGCCGGAGGAGCCGCCGGCGAAGATGCCCTCCTCACGGGCGAGGCGGCGCGCCCAGGTGAAGCAGGTCTGGTCGTCGACCACCCGCACGTCGTCGAGGATGGAGAAATCCATCGCCTTGCAGAGCATGTCCTCGCCGATCCCCTCCACCTTGTAGGTGTGCGGCTCGGGCAGCTTGCCGGTGCGGAAGTACTCCGCGTAGACCGAGCCCTCGGGATCGACTCCGACGTTGCGGATGGCGGGGTTCTTCTCCTTGAGGAACTTGCCGGTGCCCGACATGGTGCCGCCGGTGCCGAGGCCGGCGACGAAGCAGTCGATCTTTCCGCCGGTCTGCTCCCAGATCTCCGGGCCCGTGGAGAGGTAGTGCGCTTCGATGTTGTCGAGGGAGTGGTACTGGTTGACGTAAAAGGCGTTCGGCGTCTCCCGCGCGATGCGCTTGGCCGTCTCGTAATACGACTCGGGCGAGTCGGCCGGCACGTTGGTCGGGGTGACCACCACCTCGGCGCCCCATGCCCGCAGCGTGTCGATCTTCTCCTTCGACATCTTGTCGGGCATGGTGAAGATGCACTTGTAGCCACGCACCGCCGCCACCATCGCCAACGCCGCGCCCGTGTTGCCGCTGGTGTTCTCGACGATGGTGCCACCGGGCTCCAGAAGACCCTCCTTCTCCGCCTTGTCGATGATGTGGACGGCGATTCGATCCTTGATCGCACCCGCCGGGTTCATGAACTCGCACTTGACGAGGACGGTCGCATCCTCGGGGCCGACGAGCTTGTTGAGCCGGACGAGCGGGGTCCTTCCGATCGCTTCGAGAATGTCGTTGCAGATGTCCACGATTCCTCCCGAGTCCGGACGGGTATAAAAGAGCCGACGATCTCGGTCAACGCGAGGCAGCAGATGAGCAGTCCCGAGGAGTTGCGTGCGCAGGTGGCCCTGGCGCTCGGCCGCGAGGCCGATCCCGGCTGGGATGTGGTGCGGCTGGCCGGGCATGCCTCCGCCCGCACCTACTTCCGCGTCACGGGCCCGGATTTCCGGGTGATCGCCATGGTCGCACCGGCGGACCCGCGCTCGGAGGAGGCCTCCAAGGGTGGGGTGGAGGCGGAAGATCCCTTCGTCCAGATCCAGCGCTACCTGCGCGGGCTCGGCATCCGCGTCCCCGCGATCCATCGCTGGGATCCCAAAGCGCGGGTCATGATTCTCGAGGATCTCGGCAGCCGCACCCTCGAGGACGCGCTCGCCGAGTCCGACGCGGAGGCGCTCTACCAGAAGGCGATCGACCGGCTGGCCGCACTGCGTGCCCGGGCCGACCGCGCGCCCGACCCGGCCTGCGTCGCCTTCCGGCGCAGCTTCGACTTCGACCTTCTGCGCTGGGAGATGGACCACTTCCGCGAGTGGATCGTGGGAGACCGCTTCTCCGCCGAAGACGCGGCGCGCTTCGCCGCGGAAGCCGACGCGCTCTGCCGGGCCCTCGACGCGCTCCCCAAGGGCTTCACCCACCGCGACTACCAGAGCCGCAACCTCATGGTGCTCGACGATGGCGACCTGGCCGTCATCGATTTCCAGGACGCGCTGCAGGGCACCGTGGTCTACGACCTGGTGGCGCTCCTACGCGACTCCTACGTGGAGCTTCCGCTCGATCGGGTCGAGCGGCTGATCCTGCGTTACGCGCACGCGCTCCGCGAGGAGGGCGGCGAGACGCTCGATCCCGAGGCGCTGGTCGAGACCTTCCACCTGCAGACCGTGCAGCGCAAGCTCAAGGATGCGGGGCGCTTCGTCTTCATCGACCGGGTGAAGCAGAACCCGTCCTTCTTGCCTTACGTGAAGCCCTCGCTCGGCTACGTGAAGGCGGCGCTCGAGCGCTTGCCGCGGCTCGCGCCGCTGCACGATCTGCTCGCGCGCTACGTGCCGGAGCTCGCATGATCGCCATGGTCCTCGCCGCCGGGTTGGGGACGCGGTTGCGGCCCCTCACCGAGCGGATCCCCAAGCCCGCGCTTCCCCTGCTGGGCAGCACCCTCCTCGAAGAAAACCTCGCGCTCGTCGCGCGGCTGGGCATCCGGGAGGTGGTGGTCAACGCCCACCACCTCGCGCCCCGGATCGCCGAGGTCGCGCGCCGCGCCGCGGGGCGGCTGGGCCTCGTCCTCCACCTCTCCTTCGAGGCGCCCGAGGCGCTGGGGACGGGGGGCGCCTTGGTCGCGGCCCGCCCGCTGCTGGATCGCGAGACGATCCTCGTCGTCAACGGCGACGTGCTCACCGACATGGACATTGGTCCCGCGCTCGAGCGACACCGCACCGAGCGCCCCGCGGCGACCATGGTGCTCCGCCCGATGCCCACCGGCGCCGATTACGCGCCGGTGGAGATCGATGCGCGGGGAGACGTCCTCCGCATCGCGGGTGAGGGCAGGGAAGGGGATGGCACTCCCCATCTATTCACCGGAATTCATTTTCTCGAGCCGCGCATCTTCGAGGTGCTGCCGAAGGAGGGGGCCTGTTGCATCAACCGCCAGGGGCACCTCGGGCTGATCGCCCGCGGTGAACGCGTCCTCGGCCACGTGATCGCCGAAGGCCGCTGGTCGGACGTCGGCACGCCGGAGCGCTACCGCGAAGCGAATCTCGATCTTCTCGAGGGGCGCTACCGCCTTCCTGGCTTCGAGGCGGTGCAGGGTGTCTATGTGGCGCCGGACGCGACGGTCGCGCCCGACGCCGAACTCGTCGGCCCGGTATGGATCGGGTCGGGCGCGCGCGTCGACCCCGGCGCGCGCATCGGCCCGCGGGCGGTGGTGCTGCCCGGCGCGCGCGTGCACGGCCGCCTCGTGGACGACGTCGCCTATCCGGAGCCGTCATGAATGCGGATGCGATCGCCGGGCCGCGTGCCGCTTTGCTCGACCACGCCGGCGGGAAGTTCGAGCACCGTACGGGCCCGCGGCACCACGCGGGTGGCGCGCCAGGGCGCGAGGTGCGAGCAGACGTGCACGACCCGTCCGTCGGCATCGAGAAACACTGCATCGATCGTGTATCGCATGGCGAAGGTGTGGATCGATCGACAGGGAACGATCCACAGGGCTTCACCGGGACGAAGCGGCGGCGCAAAGAGCAGGCCGCGCAGGCGTCGGCCGAAGGTATCGGCTCGGCGGACGCGCTGCGCCAACACGACGCCCCTCGTGAGATTCTCCGCCAAGAGCACGCACCGATCGTAGCATGGTGAATCTACCTCCCATCGATCCGCCCTTTTCCGTGGTGCTCGTGCACCCGCAGATCCCGCCCAACACCGGAAACGTGGCGCGACTGTGCGCCGTCACCGGCTGCCGGTTGCACTTGGTCGAGCCCTTGGGCTTTTCGATCGCGGACAAGGATCTGCGGCGCGCGGGTCTCGATTATTGGGACCAGGTGGTCGCGCGGATCCACCCGAACCTCGAGGCCTGGGAAGCGAGCCTGGAGGGCGCGAACTTCCACCTTTTCTCGGGCCACGGCGCGCGCTCGCTCTGGGAGACGGAGTTCTTGCCCGGCGATCATCTCGTTTTCGGGGCGGAGCAGGACGGCTTGCCCCGCGCTCTGCTGGAGCGGTACCCTGAGCGCGTCGTCGCGATACCACAGCGCCCTGGGCTCCGTTCGTTGAACTTATCCACATCCGTCGGCATCGGCGTCTACGAGGCCCTGCGGCAAAGGATGGCGACGATGTCCGCAGCGAGATAACATCGCCCGCCGTGTCCAAGGCGCTCTGCGATCTTTCATCCGGTGAACTCTCCGCCTCTCCGATCGCGGCGATCCTGATCGAGGCGCTTCGGCTCCGTGTAACGGGAGAACTCCACATCGAGGCGAAGGGGGGCATCTCGCGCCTGTACTTCCGCAACGGCCAGCCCTGCGGCGCCGAGATCTTCTTCGGATTCAAACCCCTCGGGCAGTTCCTCCTCGAGCTGGGGTGGATCGACATCCGCGCGCTGGAGCGGAGCCTGGTCGCCGTCGCGGACGGACGCAAGCAGGGGGAGGCGCTCGTCGCTTTGGGCTTTCTCACCGAGGAGCAGCTCCAGACCGGCTTGACGCTCCATCACCTCGGCCACGTGCACAGCCTGGGCGCGCTCACCTCGGGCACGTACCGCTTCATCCCCAAGGACCAGCTTCCCTCCTGGACCGACGCCATCCGGATCTCGGCGCACCGCGCCATCCTGGACACGCTGGCGCTTCCGCCCGGCGCGCCCGTGGCGCGGCGCATCGTGCGCGCGGGCACCCGCCATCCTCTGCTCCGCTTGCGCCCGGGCTGGGAGCGGTACGCCGGCTACTTCCAGTTCGACGAGGCCGAGGGGCTCTTCGTGGCCAAGCTGGCCGAGCCGCGCCCGCTCGCGGAGATCCTCTCGCTCTCCGGCCTCGAGCTCCCGCAGGTCTACGCGATCACCGCCGCGCTCTTCCTGATGGGCGTTCTGGCTCCGGTGCCGGAACACGAGGGGACCGCCACGCCGATCAGCCGGACGCCGGTCCCGGAGGTGACGCCCGGTCCGCCCACCCCCACGCCGCGCGTGACGCCCACGCCCACGTGGAGCAACCCGCCTGCCGAGCGGACGCCCACGCACACCGTCACGCCGACGCCCCCCTCCACGGCCACGGTCACGCCCATACCCACGGTGACGCCCACGCCGAACCTCGGCGAGGATCCGAGTTCGCGCGAGCGTCGCCTGCGCATGATGCGCCGGGCGTTCGAGACCATCGGCGCCGGCCCCTTCCAGCGGGGGCGGACCCCGCGGCTCCGCCTTCCGCCGGGCGATCCGTCGGAGTACGAGCGGTGGGTCAAGCACACGCTGGAGATCCTCCCCGAACTCTCGCCCTTCGCCCGGCTCGGCCTGGACGAGGGCGCGGGTCCGGACGAGGTGAAGCGGGCCTACGTCCTGGCCGCCAAGCGACTCCACCCCGACAGCATCCCGCCGGAGCTCGATCACCTCCGCAACGACCTCCGCAAGATCTTCACCGCCGTCAGCGAGGCCTACGAGACGCTGCGCGCCGGGCTGCGCACCGAGGCCAACGAGAAGAAGTGGGAGCAGCTCCGCATCCAGGGCCTCGCCGCCCTGGGCGAGTGCCAGTGGGAAGCCGCCCGCGACGCCTTCGAGCGCGCGCGCCTGATCCGCGACGCCCCCGAGCTGCGCGCGCATGCGCTCTGGGCTGCCTACAACGACCCGAAAAACCCCCATCCCGAGGAGCAGCGCCGGGAGCTCGAGAAGCTCTACGAGGCGTTTCCCGATTCGGACGCAGTCTGCTATTACACCGGTGCCCTCGCCCGCCTGGACGGGGACACGGAACTCGCGGAGCGACGCTTCCGGGCTGCGCTGGAGATCAACCCGCAGCACCGGGAGGCGCGCCAGGAGCTTCGGCTCCTGGAGATTCGGAAGCTGACGAGGGGGCCTGCGCGGAGCTGAGGCTTCCCGAGGTTCGACGGTGGCGAAGCAGCATCTGCTCCTGGTGGATGGAGACGCGCGCAATCTGCGCGTGCTCGAAGTCAGCCTGCGCAAGGCCGGCTATTCGGTGAGCACCGCGGAGAGCGGGGAGCAGGCGCTCGAGCGCTGCGCCGCCGCGCCGCCGGACCTGGTGATCTCCGAGACACGGCTACCCGGCATCGACGGCTTCGAACTCTGCCGCCGGCTCAAATCCGACCCGCGCTCGGGCAAGATCCCCTTCATCTTCCTCACCGCGCAGCGCGCGGTGGAGGACAAGATCCGCGGCTTCGAACTCGGTGCGGACGACTACCTGACCAAGCCCATGTACGTGAAGGAGATCGTCACCCGCGTGACGATCTTCTTGCAGAAGCGCGCGAAGGAGCAGTTCGAGCGGCGCGACGCGCGGGGCTTCTCCGGCAGCCTCGCCGACATGGGCGTGGTCGACCTCGTCCAGACCTTCGAGATGAGCCGCAAGACGGGCACCATCCGCTTCACCCATCCGGAGGGGAAGCGCGCCTCCGCCTATTTCGTCGAGGGGCGGCTCGTGGACGCCGAGCTGGGTCGGCTGCGCGGCGAGCTCGCCTTCTACCGGCTGCTCAACTGGTCCGAGGGAACCTTCGAGATCGACTTCGGCCCGGTGGACCGGCCGAGCCGCGTCCAGACTTCCACCCAAGGGGCGCTGATGGAGGGGATGCGCCGCATCGACGAGTGCGGCCGCATCCTCGAGCAGCTCCCCCCGAGCGGCGAGATCCTCGTGGTCGACGCCGCGCGCCTCGCCGAGCGGCTCGCCGAGCTGGACGACGAGGTGAACCCGGTCCTGCGCCGCTTCGACGGCAAGCGCAGCCTGGACGACATCCTCCGCAACGACGACCTCGACGACCTGGGCTTCCTCACCACCGTCCTCGCGCTCTACCAGGACGGGATCCTGAAGCTGGGAACGCGGCAGGACGACGAGGGCTCGTGGTTCACGGCGCCGGACGAGATGCCGGTCTTCGCGCCGCTACCGGGGTGGGAGTCGCCCGAGACGGGCGAGACCGCCGTGCCGGAGGAAGCGGCGCCCGCCGAGGCCGCCGCGGTGGAACCGGCCCCCATCGAACCGCCGCCCGCACCGCAGTCCCCCGAACCGCCTCCCGCACCGCGAGCGGCCCCTTCCACGCCGCCGCCTGCGCCGCGGGCGGCCCCTTCCGCGCCGCCGCCTCCCGCGCCGGCTCCTCGGCCCGCGCCCCTCGCTCCCCAGCCCCCGCCGTCGGCGGCGCCCGCCGCACCGCGGCCCAGCGCTCCCGCGCCGAAGCCGGCAAAGACGGAAGTCGCCGCGCCACCGGCGCCGACGGCGGCCACGCCGTCCCGAGCCGCCCCCCCGCCGCGCGCCGCCACGCCGGCCGGTCGGCATGCGGCCCATCGCGTCGGCGGACCGCGTCCTCGTCCCTCGGAGGAAGAAGCGCCCATCCGGGAGAGTTTCTGGTCCCGCGAGACCGGTCCCATTCCCGCCAAGACCCGCAAGCGGCGGCGCCGATGGTTCTTCTTCCGCCGGAGCTGAGGCGCCCGCCCGCCACGCCATGCTGATCCTCGGAATCGAAACCTCCTGCGACGAGACGGCCGCGGCCGTCGTCGAAGACGGCGCGCGCCGGCTCTCCGACGTGGTCTTCAGCCAGGTGGATCTCCACCGGGAGTGGGGCGGGGTGGTTCCCGAGCTCGCCTCCCGCAGCCACGTCCAGAAGGTCCTGCCCGCCGTCGATCGCGCCCTCGAGGAGGCGGGGGTCTCGCTCTCGGACATCGATCTCTTCGCGGTGACGTGCGGGCCGGGCCTCATCGGCGCGCTCCTCGTCGGCGTGCAGGCGGCGAAGGCACTCGCGTGGGCCGCCGGCAAGCCGGTGGTGGGCGTCAACCACCTCGAGGGCCACCTATGGGCCATCCGCCTCGCCGAGCGCCACCCGGAGCCCCCCTTCCTCGGGCTCGTGGTCTCGGGCGGCCACACCAGCCTCTACGTGGTGGAGGAGGATCTTTCCCTCCGGCTGCTCGGCCAGACCCTCGACGATGCCGCCGGTGAGGCCTTCGACAAGGTGGCCAAGCTCCTCGGCCTGCCGTACCCCGGCGGCGTCGCCATCGATCGCCTCGCAGAGCACGGCGATCCGACGGCCATCGACTTCCCACGCGGGCTGGCGAACAAGCCCACGCTGGACTTTTCCTTCTCCGGCCTCAAGACCGCCGTCCTCTACCACGTGCGGGATCGCGGCATCCCCGAGGGGCAGGAACTCGCGGATCTCTGCGCGAGCGTGCAGGAGGCGATCGCCGACGTGCTCTCCCGGAAAGCCGTGCGGGCCGCGCGGGAGGCGGGGCTGTCGCGCCTGGTGCTCGCGGGAGGCGTGGCGGCCAACCGCCGCCTGCGCGCCTTGGTGGCGGAGCGGGGCGAGGAGGCCGGGCTCGAGGTCTACCTCCCGCCGCGCGAACTCTGCACCGACAACGCGGCGATGATCGCGGTGGCGGGTTACTTGCGACACCTGCGCGGCGCCGAGCCCGCGGGCCTGGCGATCAACGCCGACCCCGCCTGGAGGCCCTGAGCATGGCGGAGCATCCGAGCGCGATCCTCCGCCGCCATGGCCTGCGCCCCAAGAAGAGCTGGGGCCAGAACTTCCTCGGCGACGAGCGCCACTTGGCGGCGATCGCCGCGGCCTGCGAACTCGCCCCCGAGGACGTGGTGGTGGAGTTCGGCGCGGGCCTCGGCCACCTCACCCGCCACCTCGCCGAGACCGGGGCGCGGGTGATCGCGGTGGAGCGCGACCGCGAGCTCGTCCCCATCCTGCGCGAGCGGCTCGCCGGCCTGGACGTCGACGTGCGCGAGGCGAACGCCGCCACCTTCCCGCTCGACGAGGTCGCCGCCGAGGCGGGACACAAGCTGGTGGTGGTGGGCAACCTGCCCTACCACCTCTCCACCGAGATCCTCTTCCACGTCTTCGACCACAAGGAGGTGGTCGCGCGCGTCGTCTTCCTCTTGCAGCGGGAGGTCACCGAGCGCATCGCGGCGCGGCCGGGCGGCAAGGAATACGGCGTGCTCTCGGTCCTCCTGCAGATGCACGCCGAAGTGGACGTGCCCCACCGCGTGCCGGCTCGCGCTTTCACGCCCCCGCCGAAGGTGGAGAGCGCGGTGATCCGCTTCCGGATGCGCGACAGGCCTCGGGCCGATCCGGGCGACGAGGACCTCTTCCGCCGCCTGGTGAAGGCGGCCTTCGCCCAGCGCCGCAAGACGCTCGAAAACGCCTTGCGGGCGGGGCGGATCGCCTCGCCCGAGGCGGTCGCGGCGGCGCTCGCCGCGGCGGCGATCGATCCGGGCCGACGCGCCGAGACCCTCTCGGTGGAGGAGTTCGCCCGCCTGAGCCGGGCCCTGTCGCAGTCGACGGGTTGAACGCGCCCTTGATGCTTGTTAGGAGCGCGCGGAGAGGTTGCGGACGATGCCCACTCGCCTGGAAAAGGTGCTGCTCAACGACGTCGCGCGGGCCAGCAAGGAGTTCGGACTCATCGAGCCGAACGACCGCATCATGGCCTGCATCTCCGGGGGCAAGGACTCCTTCACCATGCTCCACCTCTTGCGCAAGGTGCAGGAGCGTTGCGGCTTCCCCTTCTCCATCGTGGCGGTGAACCTCGATCAGGGGCACCCGGGCTTTCCCGCCCACGTGATCGAGGAGTATCTGCGGCAAGAGGGCTACGAGTACCGGATGATCGCCCGCGACACCTACTCCATCGTCAAGGAGAAGGTGAAGCCGGGGAAGACCACCTGCTCGCTCTGCTCGCGGTTGCGGCGAGGGATCCTCTACGACGTGGCGGTCGAGCTCGGCGCCACCAAGATCGCGCTCGGCCACCACCGCGACGACATCATCGAGACGCTGCTGCTCAACCTCTTCTACTCGGGTCAGCTCAAGGCGATGCCACCCAAGCTCCGCTCGGACGACGGGCGCAACGTGGTCATCCGACCGCTCGCCTTCTGCGCGGAGGAGGACATCGCAGAGTTCGCGCGGCTCATGAAGTTCCCGGTGATCCCGTGCAGCCTCTGCGGCAGCCAGGAGAACCAGCACCGCCAGCGCGTCAAGCGGCTCATCGCGGAGCTGCACCGCGAGAACCGCAACGTGAAGGGCAACCTGATGGCGGCGATCGCCAACGTCCGCCCCACGCACCTCTTCGATCCGAAGCTGCGCGAACTCTACGGCGTCGACCGCATTCAGGAGCGCGACGACTTCTTCCTCGAACCGGAGGAGGGAGCGGCAAAGGAGGGCCCGGCCAAGCCCGAGATCTTCCGCTTGGCGCAGGCCTAGCGATCAGCGGTAGCGGCGGCGCGCTTCGGCGATCGCCCGATCCATTTCGCGCCGCGTCTCCCTCTCCTTGATCGCCTCGCGCCGATCGCCTTTGGTCTTGCCGCGGGCGAGGGCGATCTCCACCTTCGCCCGACCGTTCTTGAAGTAGAGGCGGGTGGGGATGACCGTGAAACCCTTCTCCCGGATGCGCTGGAGGATCCGATCGATCTCGGCGCGATGGAGGAGGAGCTTGCGGTCGCGCAGCGGCTCGTGCCCCCACGCGGCGGCGCCCTTGTAGGGACCGATGCGCAGGTTGTGCAGGTAGAGCTCGTCGCCGCGCGGGAGGACGAAGGCGTCCGAGAGGTTGGCGTTCCCCTCGCGCAGCGACCTCACTTCGCTGCCCATGAGGACCAGGCCCGCCTCCCAGCGATCGCCGAGTTCGTAGTCGTGCCGCGCGCGCCGATTCTCGGCCACGAGCTTTTCGCCGCTTCCCTTCTTCGTCACGGTCCGCCGAGCTCCACGTTGTCGATGAGGCGGGTCTTGCCCACGAAGGCCGCCACGAGCAGGCAGGCCCGCCCGCGCACCTCGTCGATCGGCACGAGCGTGTCCGCGTCGACGAGTTCGAGGTAGTCGATGCGATCGACGGCGGGGGCGATGGGCTCCCGCGCCGCCTCCACGAGCGTTGCGGCCCGTCGCTCTCCCGCCTCGTAGCGCGCCCGCGCCGCGGACAAGCCGCGGTGGAGCGCCAGCGCCCGCTGCCGCTCCTCGGCCGAGAGATAGGCGTTGCGCGAGGAGAGGGCGAGGCCGTCGGGCTCGCGCACGGTCTCGCCGCCCACGATGGTGACGCCCAGGTCGAGGTCCTCCACCATCTTTCGGATCACGGCGAGCTGCTGGTAGTCCTTCTTGCCGAAGACGGCGACCTCGGGCTCGAAGAGGTGGAAGAGCTTGAGGACGACGGTCGCCACCCCGCGGAAGTGGCCCGGCCGACGCGCGCCGCACAGCCCCGCCGTGAGCGGGCCCTCCACCTCCACCCACGTGGCGTGGTCGGGGCCGTACATCTCCGCCGGCGATTCCGGGGCGAAGACGAGCCACACCCCCTCCCGGCGGCACTTCTCGAGGTCGCCCTCCAGATCGCGGGGATAGCGGTCGAGATCCTCCGTTGGGCCGAACTGCGTGGGATTGACGAAGATCGAGACGGCGACCCGATCGGCGAGGGTCCGAGCCCGGCGCACGAGCGAGAGATGGCCCTCGTGCAGAAAGCCCATGGTGGGGACGAGGGCGAGCGATGCGCCGCCGGCGCGCAGCGCGCGCAGGTGGGCGCGCAGCTCCGCCTTGGTGCGGGCGACGATCATGGCTCCGCCTTCTTTCCCCCTCCGTACACCCCGCCGAGATCGCCGGGCATTTTGCCGTGGAAGGTGTGCTCCTCCGCGGGGAAGCGCCGCTCCTTGACCTCCTTCATGAAGGTGGAAACGGCGTCCACCACCTGCTCGTGCAGGTTCAGGTAGCGCTTGACGAACTTCGGCTTGAAGGAGGGATCCAGGCCGAGCAGGTCGTAGATCACCAGGACCTGGCCATCGCAGTGCACGCCCGCGCCGATCCCGATGGTGGGGATGGAGAGCCGCTCGGTGATCCGCGCCGCGAGCTCCCCCGGGATGCCTTCGAGCACGAGGCTGTAGCAGCCGGCGTCCTCCAGCGCGAGGGCGTCGTCCATCAGCTTGCGGGCCTTCTCCTCGTTCCGGCCCTGCACCACGTACCCGCCCATGCGGTGCACCGACTGCGGCGTCAGGCCGATGTGGCCCATGACCGGAATGCCCGCGCGGACGATCGCCTGGATGGCGGGGACGTACTCGACGCCGCCCTCGAGCTTGACCGCCTCGGCGCCGCCTTCCTTGACCAGGCGGCCGGCGCTGCGGACCGCATCCTCCACCGAGGCCTGGTAGCTCATGAAGGGGAGATCGCCGACCAGGTGCGCCCGCGCAAGGCCGCGGTCCACGGCCTGCAGGTGGTAGATCATGTGCTCCAGGGTGACGGGAAGGGTGTGGCTGTGGCCCTGGATCACGTTCCCCAGCGAGTCGCCGACGAGGATCACCTCGACCCCGGCGGCTTCGAGCAGGCGGGCGAAGGTCGCGTCGTAGCAGGTCAGCATGCCGATCGGCTCGCCGGCCCGCTTCATTTCCCGCAGGGTATGGATGGTCACCTTCTTCAATGGGTCACTCCCGGAGTCTGGCCGGCCGGAGGATAGCGCCCACGCCGCCCAAGGCAATCCTTCGTCGTCCGGCACGACGCAGCGCTCCGTCACTTCCTTGCCCCCTCGGCGGGCGCTCTGCTAGAGAAGGGCGTGGCGGCGCGTCCCCCGACGGCCGCTGCCAATCGATCGGACGCACAATGATCCAGCAGATGGTCATCCACGAGGAGGATTACCGCCGCATCACCGCGGTCTGCGACCGCCTCACCCGAGACGCGAACGCGAAGGCGGTTTTCCTGGTCGACAAGAACGGCCAGCTGATCGCAGCCAGCGGTGCCACCGAGAACATCGACACCACCTCCCTGGCCTCGCTGACCGCGGGCAACATCGCGGCAACCGGCGGCCTCGCCAAGCTCCTCGGCGAGCGCGAGTTCTCGATCCTCTTCCACGAGGGGGAAAAGGACAACCTTCACATCTCCATCGTCGCCCAGAAGGTGATCCTGGTGGTCATCTTCGACTCGCGGTCCTCCCTGGGCCTCGTCCGCCTGCGCGTGAAGAAGGCGAGCGAGGAGCTCGGCGGGGTCATCCTCGACGTGCAGCGCCGCGGAGAGACGATGGGGGTGCAGAGCCCCTTCGCGGAGATCACGGACGAGGACATCGACAACCTCTTCAACTAGCGGGGAAGCGTCGTGCCATTCATCAACCTCCCGCTACGCGAGATCACCTGCAAGATCGTCTATTACGGTCCGGGACTCTGTGGGAAAACCACCAATCTCCAGTACATCTACGCCAAGACGAACCCCGAGGCCCGGGGCAACATGATCGCCTTGGCGACGGAGACGGACCGGACGCTGTTCTTCGACTTCCTCCCGCTCGGCCTCGGGGAGATCCGCGGCTTCAAGACCCGCTTCCACCTCTATTCCGTGCCCGGGCAGGTCTTCTACGACGCCTCCCGCAAGCTCATCCTCCGCGGGGTGGACGGGGTGGTCTTCGTGGCCGATTCGCACCCGGACCGGCTCGACGCGAACCTCGAGTCGCTCGAGAACCTGCGGACCAACCTCGCCGAGCACGGCTACGACCTGGACACGATCCCCTTCGTCATCCAGTACAACAAGCGGGATCTGCCGAACGCCGTGCCGATGGAAGAGCTCTCGCGCCTGCTCAACCCGCGCAAGGTCCCGGAGTTCGGCGCGGTCGCCGTGACGGGCGAGGGCGTCTTCGAGACCCTCAAGGCGATCGCCAAGCTCGTGCTCCAGAAGGTCAAGAGCGGCTGAGCGGCGCGAGACGGCTTCCGTTTCCCCTGTGCCCGGTCCAAGATCGTGCGCGTGCGGTGCCCGAAACCGCACGCGCCGTTTGACGGAGCGTGCGAAATCGTTTACCCTTTCCGGCCTCTACACCCGAGAAGGGGGAACCGTCGTGTCCAAGAAGCTGCTGTATGCATGGGTCCTGGCTCTCCTGCCCGCCGTTTCCATGGCGCAGGACGACGATCTGCGGAAGGCGAACGCCATCCTCGCGAACATGCGCGAGATCGTGGTCGAGGTGGAGAAGTTCGCCGAGCAGACGAAGGAAGACGCCATCAAGCAGACGTGTATCGCTGGTGCGCACGGTGAGATGAGCCGGATCGTCGCATCGGTCGAGAAGGCGCTGCAGGAGGCCGCGGGGCAGGGCCCCGAGGGTCGGGCGCAGGCGCTGCGGACGGTCGAGGCCGGCATGGCGACGGTGCAGCAGCTTCGCAGCGAAATGTTCGAATGTATCGGCGCCGAGGACCTGGGGCCCGGTGGAACGCCCGCCCGGACGTACGACCCGATTCGTTCGTCCCGTTCCCAGGAAACGGTGGGGATCCCCGCCCTCCGCCCGCCTGCGGCGAGCGCAACGAAGTAAGGGGGAATCGCAGGTATGTCGATGGACCGAGGTAGGAAGATGCTCCGTCTTGCGGGCCTGGCGTCGCTCGTCGCGCTGATCGCCTTCGCCACCGAGGCACATGCCTCCCGTTTCTGGCTCCGCGAGGATTCCAGCAATGGAGTCCGCTTCGGCACCGGTCGCCTCAACGCCATGGTGGAGTTCGAGGGCCGGTACGACTCCTTCGCGGGCTGGACCCAGACCGGACCCGACGGCAACGAGCAGGTGGGCGACATGGTGCTCCACGTCAAGCCGCGGGTCGATCTGCAAATCCCCTCCCGCGTGTTCCGTCTCGAGGCGGACGCGGGGGTCGACTACGTGGGCTACACCGGCGTCGAGGCCGACTGGACCCGCCGCCAGAGCAAGCTGAACGCCTCGCTCGGCTTCAGCGGCGTCCTCAACCCCGACAGCGACGCGGCCATCCAGATCGACGAGCGCTTCGTCCGCACCGATCGCACGACCAACCTCGAGCTGAGCGTACTGACCATCAGCAACCGCAACGACGTCATGCTCGGCGTCGATCTCCGGCCGGGCGGCGGTGCGCTGAACGTGCGTCCGAAGTTCGTCAACACGGTCGAGTTCTTCGAGCCGCGCGACGTCGAGGGCGCGGACGTCCAGGGGGCCAGCCTGGTCAACCGCTGGAACTATATGGAGAACACGGTGGGTCTGGACCTCGGCTACCGCCTGACCGACCGCACGGCAATCGTCTTCGACGGCAACGTCGGCTTCCGCAGCTACGAGCAGAAGGTCTCGCAGGTCTACGACACCACCAACCTGCGCCTGCTCGTGGGCTTTGTCGGCATGGTCTCTCCGCGCGTCGAGGTCAAGGGCAACGTCGGTTACGGCGCCCAGCTCATCGACGACGAGGGCCTGTCCGAGAGCGCCTTCTCCAGCGTGATCGGCAATGCCGAGGTGGCCTACCACGCCGACGAGCGGACGAAGGTGGCGATCGGCTACCGGCGCGACTTCCGCTCCTCGCCGACGAGCGCGCTGCACTACTCCAACGACCGGGGCTACCTGAGCGGCCAGTGGCGCTTCTCCCGGGAGTTCGGCGCGCGCCTGACCTTCGCCTTCGACTCGCTCCGCTTCTCGAACGACCGCGTGGACGAGATCGTCTCCTTCACGCTCGGACCCGAGTACCAGCCGAGCGATCGGATCGCGGTCGGCGCGACCTACGGCTTCCTCGATCGCGTGAGCTCCACCGGCTCGCCGTACTACCAGTACGACCGCAACGAGTTCGGAGCCTACGTCGCCGTCCGGTACTGATCCGGAGGATCGAACCGCGATGCGGAGAACGAGGTTGAAGTCTCTGGGCCTCGCCCTCTTCGTCGCGGGCCTGTTCGGCGCCTGCGGGGGCGGGCGCGCGGTGTCTTCGCACGGCGCGCCCGAACCCTACGTGCCGAAGGGCGACCTCGTCGCCGCCCGCACGCTCGGCAGCGGCGACGTCATCGAGGTGCGCGTGGTCGGGGAGCCGGGCCTCTCGGGCGATCACCGGATCGCCTCGGACGGCTCCTTCGTCTTTCCCTTCTGTGGCCGCGTCGATGCGCGCGGCACCACCACCGAGCTGGCGGATCGGCTCACGCGCTGCCTCGCCGACGGCTACCTGAAGCACCCCCAGGTCACCGTCTTCCTCAAGGAGCACAACTCGCAGAAGATCTTCGTCTTCGGCGAGGTGAACAAGCCGGGCACTTTTCCGTACGAGGACCGGATGAGCATCGTCCAGGCGATCACCCTCGCCGGCGGCTTCACCCGGCAGGCGGCCAAGAACGCGGTCCTCGTCACCCGCACCATCGGCGACAAGGAGCACCGCATCCGCGTCTCCGTGGACGACATCGGCACCGGGAAGAAGTCGAACTTTTTCCTGATGCCGGGGGATATCGTCTACGTCTCCGAATCCTTCTTCTAGGCGGGCGCCGCGGGCGGGGCGCACGGGGCTCACAGGGGAGGAAGGCCGTAGCCGGCGTTTTGGCGCATGGCTTCGTAGCCGACGATGCCGAGCGCCATCGCCACGTTGATGGAATTGGCCATCCCCCACACCGGCAGCTCGAGCACGAGGTCCGCCTGTTCGAGGAGTTCCTTCTCCACGCCGAGACGCTCGTGCCCGAAGGCGAGGCAGAGCGGGCCGCGCAGATCCGCCCGGTGCAGGGGCACCGAGCCCTCCGCCTGCTCGAGCACCACCAGACGGTAGCCCTGCGCGCGAAGCCGGGTGGCTACCGGGAGCGCCTCCGGTGCCCAGCTCCAGGGGACGAAGGGAACCGCCATCACCGCCGTGCGCCGGATCTCGCGGTCCGAGCGCTCCACCACCTCCGGCGGCCGGGGGTCGTCCTGCCGCGCCGGATGGCCGGTGATCCCGCAGAGCCAGAGGTGCTCCGCGCGGAGGTTGTCGCAGAGGCGGAAGGCCAGCCCCACGTTCGCCAGCCCCCGGACGTTCGAAAAGATCACCTGCAGCGGCGCGCGCGGCAGCCGCGCGAACGCCTCCGGTTCCGGCTTGCGCGCCAAAAGCTCCGCGGTGGTCAGCGCCCGCCGCCTCCGTTCCTCGTCCCTCATCGCGCCCCTCGTACCACAAGTTGAAGATTCGCGTTCGGGCACCGAGTCGTGGCTCGCGAAGGCCACGCGTTGCCGATGAGCGACAAAGCTGTTGCGATCTCGACGAGCTCGAGCCAGGGTCTGATGGTCATGTATGGCCCAGCCATCCTTGCACGTTCGCTGAGCGTTCCCGCTCCCATGGGTGCCAGCGGGGCGAAATACCAGTACCACTCGAGAGGCGATCGGCATTCGAAAATTGCCTGCTGGGGCATAGTCTTCGATTTGCTGACCCATTCGAACGTTCTCGCCCGACACGCGAGGGAAGGTCGCATCGGGTTCGGCATCAACCACGAGATGCGGGATTTCGAGAACGACCGGAAGAAAGACCTCGATCTCGTTCTCTGCACACCCGCGGCGGGGCAACCACTGAAGACCACGAGGACCTTCAAATCCTACGCGGACGAGAAAGGGATCATCCTCAGCAAAGCCGAGAAAGCGCTGCTGGCGAAGTTGCCGGATCTGCAGCAGACGCCAGTCGGCACAGTGGAGATCGCGCTGGAGGCC
>DATGOH010000248.1:0-3054 GCA_035306165.1 Ferdinandcohnia sp. | reverse complement strand
GGACGAACGCCTCCTGGTCGAGGGCGAGACGGTGCACGCCTGCGTGGATTTCGAACAGAAGCCCGTGAAGCTGCCGGAGCGCCTGGTCGAGCTCCTGCAGCAGGAGTCCTAGGGCCGCCGCCGCGAGGGACGGCTCCGCATACGAGGGAGAAGATGGATCGGAATCTGGCGTTGGAAGTCGTTCGGGTCACGGAGGCCGCGGCGATTGCCTCGGCGCGCCACATGGGGCGGGGCGACGAGAAGGCCTGCGATCAGGCCGCGGTCGATGCGATGCGGCGCGCCTTCGACAACCTTCGGATCAACGGGACGGTCGTCATCGGCGAGGGCGAGCGGGACGAGGCGCCCATGCTCTACATCGGCGAGAAGGTGGGCAATGGGGGCAACGGCTACCCCGAGGTCGACATCGCCCTCGACCCGCTGGAGGGGACGACGATCTGCGCCACCGGCCGTGGCAACGCGCTTTCGGTGGTGGCCTTCGCCGAGAAGGGAAATTTCCTCCACGCGCCCGATACCTACATGGAGAAGATCGCGGTCGGGCCGAAGGCCAAGGGCGTGATCGACCTGAACCTCAGCCCCACCGAGAACCTGCGGCGCATCGCGGAGGCGATGGAGCGCTACGTGGAGGAGCTCACGGTTTGCATCTTGGACCGCCCTCGCCACGAGGCGCTGATCAAGGAGGTCCGCCAGACGGGCGCGCGCATCAAGCTCATCGGCGACGGTGACGTCGCCGGCGCCGTCGCCACCTGCTTCGAGGAGACCGGCGTCGACGTGCTCTTCGGTATCGGCGGTGCGCCCGAGGGCGTCCTCGCCGCGGCGGCGATCCGCTGCGTGGGCGGCGACTTCCAGGGCCGCCTCAAGCCGCGCAACGAGGCGGAGGCCGAGCGCGCCCGCGCGATGGGCATCCAGGACCTCGACAAGATCTTCACCCTGGAGGAGCTCGCGCGCGGCGACGTGATGTTCGCCGCGACCGGCGTGACCTCGGGCGACTTCCTCCGGGGCGTGCGCTTCTTCAAGGGGGGCGCGAAGACCCACTCGGTGGTGATGCGCTCCAAGAGCGGGACGATCCGCTACATCGAGTCCGAGCACCGCTTCGATCGCAAGCCGAGCTACGCCTTTTGAACGTGCTCCTGCGCCTTCCGCCATTCGCCCTGCTGTTTCTGCTGGGCGTGTTGCTGGGGATCCTCCGCTTCCTCCTCCTCCTTCCTTTTCGGCGGAGGGTCCCCCTCTACGCGGAGCTGCGGCTCGAGGGCCCGATTCTCTGGCAGGTGCCGCCGCGCGGCGCCTTCGGTCTGAGCTGGCGGCGTGGGCCGGACTCGGTGGAGGGCGTTCGGCGCACGCTGGCGTACTTGGCGACCGAACCCCATCTCCGCGGGGTGGTCGTCTCCACCCGGGGGCTCCGGGGAAGCCTGGTGCGATTGCAAGCGCTGGCGGACGAGCTGCACCGCTTCCGCGCCTCGGGCAAGGAGGTGATCCTCTACCTGCGGGAGGGAGGCGCGCCCGATCTCGTGTTGGCGGCTGCGGCCGACCAGGTGTGGCTCGCGCCCGGCGGCACGCTGACCTTGGTCGGCGAGGCGGCGGTGCTCTCCACCGCCCGCGGCCTCCTCGACCGCCTGGGGATCGTCCCGGAGTTCGTCCGGATCGGCGAGCACAAGACCGCCCCCGAGCTGTTCACGCACGCCGAGCCGTCGGCGGTGCAGCGGGAGGTCGCGGCGCGCCTCGTCGAGGCGCGGTACGAGCGCGTCGTCGGCATCGTCGCCGGTCGCGTGGGCGACCGGGAACGCGCGCGCGAAGTCCTCGACGGCGGTCCCTACACCTCGGGACGCGCCCTCGAGGCGGGCCTGGTGGATGCGCTGGTCTATCCGGATGCGCTCGCCGAGGCGCTGCGTGCGCGCGTCGGCGAAGGGGCGAAGGGGCCCGCGCTGCTCACCGCCGAGGAGGTGTTGCAATCGCGGCGGTGGAGGGCGCCGCGCCCCCGGCTCGCACGTCATCGCATCCTCGTCGTTCCGATCGTCGGGATCCTCCGGACCGGGCGGAGCGTGTCGTTGCCCACCGGCCCGCGCTTCGTGGGCGAGGAGACGGTGCTCGCGCAGATCGAAGCCGCGCGCCGGGATCCGCGGGTCCGCGGCGTGGTGGTCGTCTCCGACTGCCGAGGGGGTATGGCCTCGGCCTCCGACCGCGTTTGGCACGCGGTCATGCGGCTGGCGCAGGAAAAGCCCACGGCGGCCTACACCGAGAGCGTGGCGGCGAGCGGCGGCTACCTCGCCATCGCGGGAGCGGGCCGGATCTTCGCTGCGCCCGGCGCGATCGTGGGATCGATCGGCGTCTTCGCGGGGCGCTTCGCCATCGGCGCGCTGCTGCGGCGTCTCGGCCTCCATCTCGAAGTCGAGCGCCGCGGGGAGAACGCGGGCCTGCTCACGGCGTTCGATCCCCTGCGCGCGCCGGAGCGGGAGGTCCTAAAGGCCGAGATTCGACAGGTGTACGAGGAGTTCGTCGATCGCGTCGCGCGCGGGCGCAAGCGCGAGCCCGAGGAGATCCGCGCGCTGGGAGAGGGAAGGGTGTTTCTGGCGGAGGAGGCGCCCGACGCGCTCGTGGACGAGATCGGCGATCTGCGCGCGGCCATCGCATGGGTGGTGGCAACGGCGCGGCTTCCCGCCGGGAGCTGGGAGGTGCGCATGGCGCGCGATCGCGCCGCGAAACCCTCCGGCTTGCCCTCCCTCCTCGCCGAAGTGGCGCGCATCCCCATGCGGACCTACTGGTCTTGGGCCGCCGACCTTCCCGTGGAGGAGGGTGTTTGGGATGCGCGTTCCGGGGGACGCGACTATAGCGAGAACGACTGGGAGTCGTGATGAGCCAGCCTACCGAGCGCGAGATTTTGGAAGCCTTGTCCCGGGTGCAGGACCCCGAGCTGCATCGGGATCTCGTTTCGCTGCAGATGGTCCAGGACGTCCGCGTGGAGCCCGGGGGAAAGGTCTCGCTCCGCGTCGATCTGACCACCCCTGCCTGCCCGATGAAGGATCGCATCCGCGAGGACGTGGAAGCGGCGTTGCGCGCCGT
>DATGOH010000247.1:0-3055 GCA_035306165.1 Ferdinandcohnia sp. | reverse complement strand
CTCTGGACCACGTCGGGCGTGGGGCAGCTCTTGTCGGTGATGCCCTCGAAGATGGCCCTGCCGCGGATCCGCGCCACGTACCGCCCCGAGTTCGCACCTTCCGCCTGCGGCGTGACGTCGAGGGGGAGGCCGTTCGCGCAGTCCTGGCTCGCCGATGCCACGGCGACCGTCCAGCCCGAGCTGGGGACGTTCGTCGCGGGCTGGCCGAGAATCCGCGCGTCGATGGTCACCGCGTACATCCGATCGCAGTCCTTCGAGCCGAGGACGTTGCGGTCGATCGTGACCGTGAGGCTGTCGACCGTTTTCTGCTGCGCGACCGCGGCCGGCCCCCACGCGAGGAAGAGCAAAGGGACGACGATGAAAAGCAGACGCATACGGGTTCGCCAGGCTAGCAAGTTCCAGGCCCGAGAAAAAGGCGGCGGACGGGCCCTTTGCGCCCCGTCCAGGGCGCGGTTTTGCCAGGATGGCAATGCGCGCCGCGCGGGCCGCGGGGCGCGTGCCATTCTGGCAAAGCGAGCTGCGCCTCAGCCGGAGAAGCGACCGCGGCGGAAGAGCTCCCGCGCGAGTTCGACCAGCGGCGCGGCCACGCCGAAGCGCAGGGCGTCGGCCACGCTGACCAGGTGCAGACTCTCGCCCACCGGCAGGAACCGGCCGACGTGCATGCGCGCGTCGCCCACCGCCAGCATCGGCATGGGCACGACCTGCTGCTCGGGATCGTCGAGCACGGCGATGCCCTTCTCCTCCTTGTAGGCCGCCCGCACCGCCTCCCGATCGAGCGGCCGCTCGGTCCGCACCGTGACGAAGAGCGTGCTGCCGTGGAAGAGCGGGACCCAGGTGGCGACCAGATGCCCCGGGATCGCGCGGCCGAGCAGCCGTCCCGCCTGCTCGAGCGTACCGACCTCCTCGTCGGTCTGCCCCGCCTCCCCCATTCGCCCGACCAGCGGCACGAGGTTGAAGGCGAGGCGATGGCCGAAGACCTTGCGCGGCGGCTCGCGCCCGCTCAGCAGATCGATCGTCTGGCGCGAGAGCTCGTCGATGCCGTCGACGCCCGCACCCGCGGCGGGAAGGAGCGCCACCGCCTCCACGGAGCGGACGCGCACCTTCGCCTCCAGCGGAAGCAAGACGGTCGCGAGCTGCGCGGCGAGCGGCGTCGGAAGCGCGTAGTGCCGCGCGTCCGGGTGCTCGTCGAGCTCCTCGTCGTTCAGCCCGGGGAAGACGAGCGGAGCCTCGCTGCGTTCGGCCGAAGCATCGAGGACGATGCCCCCGCCCGCCGTCGCCTCCTCCACTTGCGCCGCCTCCAGGCGCGCACCGGGCAGAACGAAGATCAGATCCTGCCCCTTCAGCGCTCCCGGCTCCAGCGGGCGGACGCGCAGGTCCTCCTCCTCGAGCGAAAGCGTCTCCTCCTCCTCACCGAGGGTGAAGAGGCGGGGTTCTTCCATGGGGAAGGAATCGTCGTACAGGCTCTCCAGCAGGTCGCGACCGGCGAGGGAATCGGCACCGACGATCGCGACCCTCAACATGCGCTGCCCCATCCGCGACCTCCTCGCGAGGCCGCGCACCCTAGCAGCGCCGCGGACCCTCGTCTACGGTCTCCGGGGCGCCTTCAGGCGTTGCCCCGGGAGTAGCGGCGAATCTCGTCCTTCGCGTACAGCTTGAGGCGCTTGAGGCGGCGCACCTCGGCCTGCTCGGCCTCGGAGAGGTAGTGCCGCTTGGCGTAGGCTTCGAGTTGCGCCTCGTACTCCGCATGCCGGCGGCGCAGCGCCTCGATCTTCGCGCTGACGTCGACGTTCCTTCCGGGGCGTGGCATGGGGCTCCTCCTTCTCGGGGCGAAGGCTGGTCGCCCGAAGGGGCGAACCGTGGGGGTCGATCCGAGCTTTGGAAACGATCGTCCCCCCGGCCCCCAGACCTTGTCAATTCCCCCCGAGGGGCCCATTACACCGAGAAAAACCGCGCGTTACGCGGAGCCGACCGCCCTTCACGGCGCGAAGACCGCCTTCTCACGATACGCGCTTGCCGGGGCGCGTCCAGCCGAGCTCGGCATCGCTCGATCGAAGGTAAGCGGGCTCGAGGAAGAAGATCTCCGGTCCGACGAAACGCGGAGAAGACGACGCCAGCGCCGCCACCTCGCGGGCGTCGGGGAAGCGGGGAAGCGCGTCGAGGTCGAGGCGCCGCGCACCGACGGTCGCGTCGAGGACGTCCCGGTAGACACGGTAGCCCTCGCCCAGCAGCACGACGGGACCACAGAACGCCTCCAGACGCTGCGCGACCGCCTCCGGCGGAAGCGCCGCCTCCGGGGCGAGCGCTTCCACCCCTCGCCCGGAGATGCGGAAGAAGCCGGCGTAGACTTGCTTCTTGCGCGCGTCGAGGAGAGGCACGAGGACGGCATCGGAGGGCGCCGATGCGCGCGCGGCGAGCGCGAGGGCCGCGAGCGTGGAAACGCCGTACAACGGGATCCGACGCGCGTAGGCGATCCCCTTCGCCGTGGCGAGGATCACGCGCAGGCCGGTGAAGGCGCCGGGACCGATCCCCACCGCCACGCCGCCCAGCGCCTCCGGGCGAAGCCCCGCCTGCGCCAAGAGGTCGTCGATCAGGCCCGGCAGGAGCCGGGAGTGGCTCTCCCCCTCGTCGAAGCGAAGATGGGCCAGGCACCCACCCTCCCGCTCGGCGAGCGCCAAGGAGAGCACGGGGGTGGAGCCCTCCAGTGCCAGAAGGATCTCGGCCAAGGTCAGCTCAGGAAGTAGCGCACCACGTCGTTGCGCATCGCGAAGAGCATCAGCGCGAGCAAAAGCGCCAGGCCCACCATGTTGGCCAGCTCGCGCGTACGCAGGGACAGGGGCTTGCGGCGCACCATCTCGATGCCCGACTGCAGGATGTGGCCGCCGTCCAGCACCGGCACCGGCAAGAGGTTCAGCAGGCCCAGGTTGATCGAGATGAGCGCCATGGTGTGCAAAAAGATTTCCCAGCCCTGCTGCGCCGCGCGCGTGGCCACGTCGTAGATCTGGATGGGGCCGCCCACGTTGCTGAAGGCGATCTGCCCGGTGAGCAGCTTGCCGAT
>DATGOH010000246.1:0-3012 GCA_035306165.1 Ferdinandcohnia sp. | reverse complement strand
GAGATCGGGCTCATCCTCCACGCCCTCGATCGCGACGAGCTGGAGGGTCCCCTGATCGCCGCCGCGCCGGAGCCCGTGCGCAACCGCGACTTCGCGCGCGCCCTCGGCGCAGCGATGGGGCGCCCCGCCCTGCTGTGGGCGCCGGCGCCCCTGCTCCGCCTCGCCCTCGGCGAGATGGCGATCGCCGTGCTTTCGAGCCACCGGGTGCATCCGGCACGGGCCCTCGCCACGGGCTATGCCTTCCGCTTTCCGGATCTCCGTTCTGCGCTCGCCGACCTCTACGACGCGAAGACGGGCCGCTGATCGCCGAGCGCGAGCTTGCGGGCCAACAGGATGCCGTCGCGCACCGTGAGCAGGACCTGCTCCACGCGCGGGTCGTTCTTCACCACCTCGTTGAAGTCGGCGAGGGCGCGGTCGGAGGGCTCCTTCGGATCGAGGACCCGACCGCTCCAGAGGGTGTTGTCCGCCACCACGAGACCGCCGTGGCGGAGGAGGCGGAGGGCCTCCTCGTAGTAGTCGAGGTAGCCCTCCTTGTCGGCGTCGATGAAGACCATGTCGAAGTCGCCGGTCGGCAAGCTCCGCAGCGTGTCGAGCGCACGACCGCGCCGGAGCTCGATCTTCTTGCCGAGCGGGGTCCGCGCGAAGAAGGAGGATGCGATGTCGGCGTGTGCGTCGGAGAGCTCGCAGGTGACGAGCTTGCCGTCCTCCGGAAGCGCCGAGGCGATGCACAATCCCGAAAAACCGGTGAAGGTGCCGATCTCCACCACCCGGCGCGCGCCCATGAGCCGAACGAGGAGCCGCAGGAAGGCACCTTCGATCGGCCCGACCATCATGTTCGGTGCGGTGGTGCGCTCGCGGGTGACGGCGGCCAGCTCGTCGAGGATGGGGTCGAGCGGGCTGGCATGCGCCGCCGCGTAGGCCTCGATGTCGGGGTCGACGATCTTGCTCATCCCGCCTCCTTGGCCAGCGTACGCGCGAGTTCGTCGTACAGGTGGATGGCCGAGCGAATCGATTTGTCGAAGTCGGCGAGGGAGAGGCTCTCGTTCTCGCCGTGGGCATTCGTATAGGGATCCTCGACGCCGATGAGAAGGGCCGGAACGCCGCCGAGCTCGCGGGCGAAGGGTTCGACGAAGGGGATGGAGCCGCCGCATCCGACCGCCACCGCCGGTCGGCCGTAGCCCTTCTCCAGCGCGCGGAAGGCGGCGCCGAAGGCGGGATGGTCGGTGGTGGTGCACCAGGCGCCGTTCGCGGTGTCGATCTTCACGTCCACGTGCACGCCCCACGGCGCGGCGTTCCGCAGCGCCTCCTCGAGCAGGCGCGCGACCTTCGTCGGATCCTGATCCGGCGCGATGCGGATACCCACGCGCGCCCAGGCCGAATCCACGAGGACGTTGCGCGCATCCTTGCGGCTCGACGCCTGGATGGCGTTGACCACGAGGGAGGGCTGCCACCAGACGGCCTCGAAGGGATGATGATTCGTCAACATCTGCACGCCCGGAAGCAGGCCGGCCTGGCGAGCGAACTCCTCGCGCGAGACGGGCAGCGCCTCGATCTCCGCGCGTCCCTTCGCATCGAGGCCGCGCACGTCGTCGTAGAGGCCGGGGATGGCGATGCGCCCCTGCTCGTCCACCAGCGAGGCGAGCATCTTGGACAGCGCCATCGCCGCGTCGGGGAGCGGGCCGCCCCACATGCCGGAGTGCAGCGAAGCGGCCAGCGAGCGCACCTCCACGTCGGCCACGACGAGGCCGCGCAGGGCCACGGTGACGGAGGGCACGCCCGTGTCGAGGTTGGCGGTGTCGGTGAGCACCATCGCATCCGCCGAGAGCCGTTCGCGGTAGGTGCGTAGGAAGGTGGCGAGATGGCCGGAGCCGATCTCCTCCTCGCCCTCCACGACGATCTTCACGTTGAGCGGCAGTCGCCCCGCTCCCTCCTTCCAGGCCGAGACCGCCGCGGTGTGGACGACCATCCCCGCCTTGTCGTCGGCGGCGCCGCGGCCGTAGAGCCGGCCGTCCTTGTCCACGGGCTCGAAGGGATCGGTCGTCCACTTTTCCAAGTCGCCGGCGGGCTGCACGTCGTGGTGGGCGTACAGAAGGAGCGTGGGCAGCGCGGGATCGACGAGGACCTCGCCGTAGACGTACGGATGCGCCCCCGGGACCTCGAGGATCTCGACGTTCTCGAATCCTCGTTTTTTCAAGAGGCTGGCGGTCGCTTCGGCGCTCTTGCGGACCATCGCCGGATCGAAGCCCTCGAAGGAGACGCTCGGGATCCGGACGAGCTCCTCGAGGTCGCGCCGATGCTCGGCGGCATTCCGCTCGTAGTGTTTCAGGGCCTCGTTCAGGGGCATCGCTTCCTCCTCGCAGCAAGCGCCGAATCTCTACCCACCTTCGTCGACCGCGTAAAGCACGGGTCGCATGCAGATCTTGTTTGCGTTCGCCTAGTGAAATGGCATCATTCCATCGAACGCACGAGGTCCGATCGAAGCAGCAGTACGGGACACGAGTGCGTAGGTTCCGGGCGGGCCCTCACGGACGTGCCGGTATTGAGGACACGCAAGAAACCCTAGGAGTCAGAATGGCGACCAAAGCTGCAGCGAAGGCGAAGACGCCTGAAAGCATTTCGACGACCAAGCTGGTTCAGAGCGTGGCCGACAAGGCCGCGAAGAAGAAGCTGGATCTGACCAAGAAGGAGATCTCCGCGACGCTGGAGTTGATCCTCGAGACCATCTCCGACGAGGTTCGCAAGGGCAACCGCGTCAACCTGAAGAACTTCGGCGTGTTCCGCCGGCACACCAAGCCGGCGCGCCCGAAGCGGACCGGCCGCAACCCGAAGACCGGCGAGGAGATCGTCATCCCGGCCAAGAAGGCGGAGAAGGTGGTGAAGTTCCGTCCCGCCAAGGTCTGGAAGGAAGCCGTCAAGAACGCCCGCGGCTGAGCGCCGGACCCGACGGGTGCACCTCGCCCCGTCCCTCGGGACGGGGCTTTTTCGTGCGCGATTGCCGGACCCGCCACGGAT
>DATGOH010000245.1:0-3301 GCA_035306165.1 Ferdinandcohnia sp. | reverse complement strand
TGGTGATGGTGATCGCCTCGCTGCTGACGCTGGCGGAGCGGAAGTGGTCGGCCCTGATGCAGGACCGCATCGGCCCGAACCGCGCCCGCATCGCGTTGCCGGGGCTGAAGAACAGCTCGCTGCTCGGCATCCCGCACTTCCTCGCCGACGGCATCAAGATGCTGACGAAGGAGGACTTCGTCCCGGGCAGCGTCTCGAGCGTGCTCTACACACTCGCGCCGATGATCGCCTTCGGCACGGCGTTCGTCCTCTTCGCCGTCGTGCCGGTGGCGCCCGCGATCCCCGCCTCGGCGATCCCCGGGATCGGTGGTCTCGCCGCCTCGATGGGGGTGGACGCGAGCTTCCCCGTCTCGCTGCAGGTCGCGCCCGGATTCGATCCCGGCGTGCTCTTCCTCTTTGCCTTCGCTGGCCTGGCGGTCTTCGGTACGGCGCTCGCCGGTTGGGCCTCCAACAACCGCCTGGCGCTTCTCGGCGGCCTGCGCGGCTCCTCGCAGATGGTGGCCTACGAGATCGCCCTGGGCCTGAGCCTCGTCGGCTTGATGATGATCTTCTCGAGCCTGCGGCTCGAGGTGATCGCGGAGGGGCAGGGGCAGGCGCTCTTCGGCGGTGCGCTGCCGGCGTGGGGCATCCTCTTGCAGCCGGTGGGCTTCATCCTCTTCTTCGCCGCCTCCTTCGCGGAGCTCAAGCGCGCGCCCTTCGACGCGCCCGAGGGCGAGTCCGAGGTGGTGGGCTACTTCGTCGAGTACTCGGGGATGCGCTTCGGTCTCTTCATGATCTCCGAGTTCATCGCGACCGTGGTGCTCTCCGGCGTGATCACCGCGCTCTTCCTCGGCGGCTGGGCGCTTCCGCTGCCCCCCGCCTGGGGCGCCGAGGCGTGGCTCGCCTCGGCGGTCGGCCCCTTCGGCCAGGCGGTGATCCTGGGCACGAACTTCATGCTCAAGGTGATCTTCCTCTGCTGGGTGCAGCTCGCCATCCGGTGGACCATGCCGCGGTTCCGCTTCGACAAGATCCAGAGCCTCGGCTGGAAGATCCTCCTTCCGCTCGCCCTGCTGAACGTCGCGATCACCGCGGTGGTCCTGCTCGCGGATCCCTCGCTGCACCTGCTCGCGCTGGTGGGGCTGGCGGAGATCTTCTTCCTCGTGGGCCTGACCGCCCTGTATCCGAAGAAGCAGCCCGATTCGATCACGGTGGGCGGCCGGATGGTGGCCGGCGGCTCCGGCGGGCACTGAGCGTCTGAATGGCTCCGTTGAGAAGGGAGAACGATTCGATGGCCTCGTCCGAAACCAAGCGCACCGCCGAAGAGACGCCCAGGTTCTCCTGGTACCAGCGGCTCTTCGTCCCCGAGATCCTCCGCGGACTGGCGGTGACGGGGCGGCACTTCCTGCGGAACCTCTTCGGCGATCGGGACACCTCGACCGACTTCGCCCGCCGCCGGGGCAGCCTCGGCAACCAGGTGGCCACGCTGCAGTACCCGGAGGAGAAGGCCCCCTATCCGGTCGGTTACCGCGGTACGCACCGCCTCGTTCCCCGCGAGGACGGCAAGCCGCGCTGCGTGGCCTGCTACATGTGCGCCACGGTCTGCCCGGCGCAGTGCATCTACATCGAGGCGGGGGAGTACGAGGACGATCCCATCGAGAAGTATCCGACCGTCTTCGTCATCGATCAGCTCCGCTGCGTGGTCTGCGGGCTGTGCGTCGAGGCCTGTCCGAAGGACGCGATCCGCATGGACACCTACCAGCACACGCCGCCGGAGTACACGCGCGAGGGCTTCGTCTATCCCATCGAGCGGCTGCTGAAGGGGCCCGCGGTCTCCTATCCGTCGGACCCCTGGGTGAAGCGGAAGGATTCGGCGCAGCCGAAGGATCAGCACTTCCCGCTCCACGGCGTGGCGAAGCACTCCACCGAGCCGGTTCCGACCCCGGAGCCGCTCCCGCAGGGCCAGCACCACCCCGTGCCACCCGTCTTCACCGAAGAGGAGGTGCGCAAGGCCAACGCCGGCTGAGCGCGTCCCCTCGGAGCCAAAGGGGCGGAGAATGGGCGAGCCGGTGACGACGCGCGAAGCCGCCCCGGCCACCGCGCGGGCGCGGCTCGCCCAAATCGCCGACGGCCTCGCGCGGCAGCGGCACCTGATCGCCGTCCGGGACGGCGTGGTCGCCTCGCTTCCCCTGGTCCTCGTCGGCTCGGCCTTCCTCCTCCTCGCCCAGCCCCCGATCCCGTCGCTGGCGGAACGCATCGCGCCCTGGGCCGATCGCCTGCTGGTCCCGTACCGGGTCCTCGGCGGGGCGATCGGCCTCTACGTCTGCTTCGCGGTCGCGCGCCGGCTCGCCCAGATTCACGCGCTCGACGAACTCGGCGCCTCTCTCGTGGCCGTCGCGACCTTCCTCGTGACCGTCGGCACGGTGCCGACGGAGAGGGGAGGGTGGGGCTTCCCGCTGGCGGGCCTGGGGCCGGGCGGCCTCTTCGGCGCCATCGCCATCGCTCTGGCCTCGGTCGAGATCCAGCGGCTGGTCGCACGGAGGGGCTGGATCCTCCGGCTGCCGCCGTCGGTCCCCGAGGCGATCGCCAAGAGCTTCGAAGCGATCGTCCCGGCGCTGGCGAGCATCGGGCTCGCCTGGACGGTGGTGCACCTGCTGGGCGCGGATCCGATCGGCGCCGTCTCCGGCATGCTCGCGCCCGTGGTGGCGGCGACCGATTCGCTGCCGGGTGCGTGGGCGCTCGTGGCCGTCGACAGCCTGTTGTGGCTCTTGGGCATCCACCCGGTGGCCATCCTCGGCGCGGTCAAGCCGATCTGGCTCTCCATGCTCACCGAGAACATGGCGGCGGCCGCCGACGGCCTCCCGCTGCCCCACGTGGCCACGCGGGAGTTCTTCCTCTGGTTCGTCTGGCAAGGGGGCTCGGGCGGCACCCTCGCGCTGGCGCTGCTCCTCGTGCGCGCCAAGAGCGAGGCGCTGCGGGCTGTGGGGAAGGTGGGGTTCGTCCCCGCGGTCTTCAACGTCAACGAGCCCATCCTCTTCGGCCTGCCGGTGGTGATGAATCCGCGGCTGGCGATCCCCTTCGTCGCCGCGCCGCTCGTCACCGCCACGATCGCCTACCTCGCGATGGCCGCGGGCTGGGTGGAGCGTCCGCACCTCGAGGTGCTCTGGACCCTACCCGCGCCGGTGGGCGCCTGGTTGGCCACGGGGGGCGACGCGCGCGCGATCGGTTTGCAGATGGCGAACCTCGGGATCGCCCTCGCCATCTGGTGGCCCTTCGTCCGCGCCTGGGACCGTCGCCTGGCCGAGGAGGGAAGGGGAGCGATCCC
>DATGOH010000244.1:0-2991 GCA_035306165.1 Ferdinandcohnia sp. | reverse complement strand
TGGGCGATATGTTCGGGGTTTGGGCGGCACCACGCGACGGCGCGGTCGAGAAGATCTTCCCGCTCGAGGGGAGTACCAGCATGCTCCTCTTCCCACCCTTCTGGCTCTGGAAGGACGACCTCCTCCTCGGCTACGGCGACACGCTCTGGCTGCTGTCCATCCAGAGCGGCGAGGTCGTGCGGACCTTCTCGCTGCCCCACCCCTTCACCACCAAGCTGAGCGGGCTCGGCGACGCCTTCGTCGCGCCCGACGGGAAGACCTTCGTCGGCAAGAACGATCCTCTCGTTCCCGACGGCACCACCCCGAACCTCACCTACTTCGCCTACGACCTGGAGAGCGGGGATTCCACGACGATCCTGCAGGACACCGACATCGGCCACCTGCACCCCATGGCGGGCTGGGACGACGTCCTTTTCACCGCACATTCGCCCGACCGCAGCATCGGCACCATCGCGCCCGACGAGCTCTACCGGATCCCGATCGCGGGTGGGCCGGCCGAGAAACTCCCCATCGAGAAAGAGATGCAGATGTCGGTGGTCGGTGCCGACGACGCGTTCGTCTACCTCTTCGGCATGGAGGTTCCGCCCGACCCGGCGGCGCGGCCGGCGGGCCTCTATCGCGTCCCGCACGAGGGGGGCGATCCCGAGCGCCTGGTGGCGACCGGCGTCGACGCCGTCCCCATGCGCGACTTCGTCGACCTGGGCGACGTCATCCTCTACCGCTCGATGGACGACGTGTACCGCGTCGAGAAGGCGAGCGGCGCTTCGTCGCGCATCGTGCGCTCGCCATGCCTGGCGCGGATGACCGTGGCCGACGACGCGTTGTTTCTGGCCCTGCTGCCGCCCGACGAAGACGTGGTGACGATCGTCCGCGTGCCCTACCGCTGAGCGCGCCCTTCAAAAGGGAAACACCAGCGGGACCACGAGCACGGCCGCGACGATCACGAGCACGTGCAGCGGCACCCCCACCCGGAGGAAATCGGCGAAGCGGTAGCCGCCGGGGCTGACGACCAGGGTGTTGACGGGGGAGGAGACGGGCGTGGAGAAGGCGGCCGAGGCGCCGACCGCCACGCCCATCAGCAGGGGCTCGGGCGCGACCCCCATCGCCTCGGCGATGCGCACGGCCACGGGGGCGACGAGCACCGCCGTGGCCGTGTTCGAGATCACCAGTCCGAGCACCGTGGTGAGCACGGTCACGGCCGCGAGCAGCAGGTGCGGGCTGGCGCCGGCGAAGTGCGTTTCCACGAAGCGGACCAGAGCACCCGTGGCGCCGGTGCGGTCGAGGGCGGTCGCCATGGGGAGCATGCCCGCGATCACCACCACGCTCTCCCAGTTGACCGCGCGGTAGGCATCGGCGGGTCGCACCGCGTTGAAGAGCACGAGCGCGAAGCCGGCGCACATCACGGCCAGCGCGTTGGGCAGCCAGCCGAAGGCCATGGTCAGGAGCATGGCCAAGGTGATCGCGAGGGCCTGGATGGCCGGCCAGCGGCGGATGCCGAGATGCGTCGGCGGATCGGGCGCCGCCACCACGAGGAAGTCCCGGCGCTCGTCTTGGAGGTTGCGCAAGTATCGGCGCCGCCCCTTGAGCAGGAGCATGTCGCCCACCTCGAGCTTTGCGTCCTGCAGCTCCTGCACCGGCTTGCCTCGGGCGCCGCGGCGGATGCCGATCACCGTGGCGCGATAGCGCTCGCGGAAGCGCGCCTCCCGCAGCGTCCTTCCCTCCAGGCCCGAGCGGCGGGTGACGACCACCTCGACCAGGGTTTCCTCGGGACCGAGGGTGAGCTCCGCCCGCTGCGGCGAGGGCTCGAGCCCCCACTTCTCGGTGAAGACGGCGATGGCCTCCGGCGCGCCGTGTACGAGCAGGATCTCGCGCGGCGAGAACGGCAGGCGCGGCAGCACGGGGCGGGCCCGCAGGCCGGCCGGAGTGGGGACGCCCACCGAGAGGACGTTCACGCCGCTATCGGCGCGGATGTCGGCCTCGGCGAGGGTCTTGCCGACGAGCGGGGAGTGGGGAGGCACCCGCAGCGTGTGCAGGTTGGGGGCGAGGCCGTAGTCCTCGGCGAAGTCGTGGGGGGAGAGCGGCTCGCGGGGCGAAGGGGCTTCGGTGCCCTGGGGCAGGAGCTTGCGTCCCGCGACCACCATGTAGGCGACGCCCACGAGGAGGACGACCAGGCCGACCGGCGCGAAGCTGAAGAAGCGGAATGGGGTTCGACCCGCATCGGCGAGCGCCTCGCTGACGACGAGGTTGGGCGGCGTGGCGATGAGGGTGAGGAGGCTTCCGAGGTGGGCCGCGAAGGCCAGGGGCAGAAAGGCGCGGGAGAGAGGAACGCCGCGGCGCTGGGCCAGGGTGCCGACCACCGGCAAGAGGATGGCCACCGTGCCGGTCGAACTCATGAAGGCGGAGAAGAGCGCCGTGGTCAGCATGACCAGGACGAGGAGGCGGACCTCGCCGCCCTTCGACATGCGACCGAGCTGGTTGCCCAGCCAATCCGCCACCCCGGTCTCCGTCAGCCCCGCGCCGACGACGAAGAGGCCGACGATCATCAGCACCAGGGGGCTGGAGAAGCCCGCGACCGCCTCTTCGAAGGGAACGATGCCGCCGAGCACCAGGGCGAGGAGGGCGAGCAGGGCGACGACGTCGAGGCGAAAGCGATCGCTCGCGAACAGGACGATCGAAAGCGCGAGGACGATCAGGGTGTAGACGAGGTCGAACGACACGAGATGGTTCTGCCACGGCGGTCGTGCGGAGTCGACGCGTTCGCCGTCGGCGCGGGCCGCGTTGCGGCGCCGTGCGATCCCAGGAGAGGGGGGATTGCCTTCCCTGGAGCCATTTGATACGCGGCGCGGCAACTTCGCCTCTCCCATGGCATCCTTGCCCGGGAGAAGGAGATCCGATCGTGTCCGACGAAATCGTTCGCCCCGTAGAGATCGCCCCCAACACGCATTGGGTGGGCAAGCGCGATCCCCGAAGCATCTTCCATTCGAACCCCTA
>DATGOH010000243.1:0-9185 GCA_035306165.1 Ferdinandcohnia sp. | reverse complement strand
CACTCTGCGCCAAGGCCCCGTCACTCCCGCACGACGCGCACGGGTTCGCCGAGCGAGGGGAAGAGCGATTCGAGCAGTTCGCGCAGCTCGGAAACGCCCACGGTGGGGAAGGCGGCCTTCTCGATGCGGCGCAGGTTGGTCGCGGGAAGGTAGGCGATCTCGAAGCCCATCTTCGCGCCTTCGGCGAGCCGCACCTCCGCGGCGGTGACGCCGCGCACCTCGCCGGCGAGTCCCACCTCGCCGAAGACGAGCGCGCCCGGCGGCACCGGTTCGTTCAGATGCGAGGAGACGAGGGCCGCGCAGACGGCGAGGTCGGCGGCCGGCTCGGAGAGATGCACGCCGCCCGCCACGTTCACGAAGAGATCGCAGGGGCCGAAGGAGATCCCCAGCTTGCGCTCGAGCACCGCCGCCAGCAGGGCGACGCGGTTGGGGTCCACGCCGATGCTCTTGCGCTGGCCGGTGCCGTATTGCGTGGGCGCGACCAGCGCCTGCACCTCCACGAGCAAGGGCCGCGTGCCCGAGACGGTGGCGGTGACCACCGAGCCGGGTTGCCCTTGCGGCCGCTCGGCGAGGAAGAGCGCGGAGGGATCCTCCACCTCCGCGAGGCCCGTCTCGCGCATCTCGAAGACGCCAATCTCGTTGGTGGAGCCGAAGCGGTTCTTGTGCGCGCGCAGCACGCGGAAGGCGTGGCTCGGCTCGCCCTCGAAGTAGAGCACGGTGTCGACCATGTGCTCGAGGATGCGCGGGCCCGCGATGGCGCCGTCCTTGGTGACGTGGCCGACGAGGAAGGTGGGGGTGTCGGTGCGCTTGGCGAAGGCCATGAGGCGGCCGGCCACCTCCCGCACCTGTGTGACCGTGCCCGGCGCGCTGCCGATCTCGGGGAGGAAGAGCGTCTGGATGGAGTCCACCGCCAGCACCGAGGGCCCGAGGCGCTCGGCCTCGGCGAGCACGCGGTCGGCGTCGGTCTCGGCGAGTAGAAGGAGGTTCTTCGCGCCCGCGCCGAGTCGATCGCCGCGCAGCTTGGTCTGGCGCAGCGATTCCTCGCCCGAGACGTAGAGGGCGGGGCGATCCGGAAAGAGGCGCGCCAGCCGATCGAGGGCCGCGAGCAAGAGCGTCGACTTGCCGATGCCGGGATCGCCGCCGAGCAGCACGAGCGAGCCGGGCACCACGCCGCCGCCGAGCACGCGGTCGAATTCGCGGATGCCGGAGGGGATGCGCTCCGCGTCGTCGCCCTCGATCTCGGTGATGGGGGTGGGGCGCAGACCCGTGCCGCCGGCGCCCCAGGCGGGGCGGGCGGCGTTGGCCTTCGGGAGGACGACTTCCTCTTCCATCGTCCCCCAGCGCTTGCAGCCGGGGCACTGTCCCAACCACTTCACGGCGCGGTGGCCGCATTCGGTGCAGGCGAACTCCGAGCGCTTCTTCGACATGGCCGCAGACTAGCGCAGCCCTTAGACATCCGGCGGCCGGACATTCCCATGGGATGGCATTCGTCCCCCGACGTGGTTCGTTGAGGGATGGGAGGCCACGGCGGGGCGGACAGGCGTCGGCTCCGTATGGGACACCCCGGGAGGGATTCCATGTTGCAGGAAAGGGAGGCACGGCTGGCGCGCGCGCAGGGGGCGCTGCTCGGCCAGCTCACGGGCGACGCGCTCGGCGCGATGGTGGAGTTCCAGACTGCCTCGGAGATCCGCGCCGCCTATCCCGACGGCCTGCGCGAGATGGGCGCAAGCCCGATCTGGGGGACGCTTCCCGGCCAGCCGACGGACGATTCGGAAATGGCCCTTGCGCTGGCCCGGACGCTCGTCACGCGCGGCTTCGACCTCGCGTCGATCCGCGGCGCTTATCTGGCGTGGCTCGACTCGCGGCCCTTCGACGTGGGCCGCACCACGCGCCTGGGGCTCTACGGCCAGCCCGTGGAGGAGAGCCAGGCCAACGGCGGGCTGATGCGCATCAGCCCCCTCGGGATCTTCGGACATGCGCTGGAGGTGGAACGCCTCGTGGAGATGGCGCGCGCGGAGTGCGGCCTCACCCATCCGAACCCCGTCTGCCGCGACGCGAGCGCCGTCTTCGCCGCCGGCATCGCCCACGCCGTGCGCACCGGCGCTTCCCCCGAGGAGGTCTGGGAGGTGATGGCGCGGCTCGCCCGCGAGAACGACTGCGCCCGCGAGGTGCGCGAGGCCGTCGAGCGGGCGGTGTGGGAGCCGCCCTCCGACTTCCACTTCCACATGGGCTGGGTGAAGAACGCGCTGCAGAACGCGGTGTATCGCATGCTGCACGCTTCCAGCCTGGAGGAGGGCGTGATCGACACCGTCATGGCCGGCGGCGACACCGACACCAACGCCGCGATCGCCGGCGCGCTCCTCGGTGCGGTGCACGGCGTCGACGCCGTGCCGACGTCGTGGCGGGAGGTGGTGCTCTCCGTCCGTGCCGACCACCGCTCGCCCGTCCCGCGCCCGCCCGCCTACTGGCCGGTGGACGCGCTCGAGCTCGCCGCGCAGCTCCTCGATGCGGGCGCGCAGAACGCGAGCGAAGGATGACGTCCGCTCGTGCGCCGTGAAGCCGCGCCCCCCGCGGCCGGCTTCGGAGTCTTGTATCGCGGCGTTCACCCTGCGTACGATGGCGGTCGGCGCGGGGACGAAATCATGGACGTATTGCGGAGCGTGACGTGGGCCGTGCTGGCCCTGGGGTTGTTCGTCTCGTCGATGGGTTGCACGGAGGGGGAGACGTCGCGGCCCCCGGTGGAGGGCGCCGGCGGGCAAGGCGCCGATGGCGGCGCGGGCGGCACGGCCGGGGTCGGCGGATCGGGCGGTGGAGGAGAAGGCGGCGCGAAAGGCGAAGGCGGTGAGGGCGGCGGGGGCGGAGCCGGAGCCGCGCCTCGCTGCGGCGACCGCGAGGTGAGCGAGGGCGAGGAGTGCGATCTCGGCCCGGCCAACGGGCGCATCGCGGCCTGCTCGTTGGAGTGCCGGCTGCAAGGCACCTGCAAGACGCCCATCGACTGGGCCGCGGTGGCGATGCCCACCGGGACCGATTTCGTGGACATCCCGGAGACCACCTTCACCGGACACGCCGATCTCACGCCCGCGGGGAGCTGCAACACGGCGGGCCGGCAGCTCGTCTTCCGCTACGTGCCGCCGGTGAGCGGCGTCCTCTTGGTGGGCTTTCAGAACGCCATCGTCGAACCGGTGGGGAATCCCGTCCTCATCCTGCGCAAGGTCTGCGACGACCCGAACTCCGAGCTGCCGGGGATGTGCATGCCGCATCGCGGCGGGATCACCTCCCGGACGGAAGTGCAGGAGGGCGAGCCGATCTACTTCGTGGTCGACTCGCACAAGGCCGACGAGATGCCCGTCCCGCAATGGTGGTTCTCCATCGGCACGGCGCTCTTCCCCTACAAGCAGGTGGGTGAGGTCTGCGGGGGCATCGGCATCGATCCCAACCGCAACACCTGCGCGCCGGGCCTCGTCTGCGGCCCCGAGAACGTCTGCATCGTGAACACGCCGCCCGTCCTGCACGACGCCGTGGTCTACCGGGGCGGCCTGCGGGGCAACGAGGTGGTGGTCGGCGTGGAGGCGGAAGACGAGTCGAAGAACCTCTCCACGATTTGGGGCCGCTTCTTCGACGCGGAGGGCGCCGCGATCGAGCTTCCCCCCGGACCGACGAGCTGGGAGGGCCACGCGCTCCTCGGCTTCGTGCGCGGCGAGGCCGCCTCGCTCGAGGCGTTGCAGCGCAAGGTGGACCTCTTCGACGAGTGGCCGGGGCTCGAGGCGGCGGAGGAAGTGGACGTGGTCGTCCGGGATTCGGCGGGCGAGGTCTCGCAATCCGTGCGCCGACCGATCCTCGCCCTGCCCGTGGCGGACGAGGGCGGGACGTGCGATCCCGACGAACTTTTCGTCCGCTGCCAGGAGGGCCTGTGGTGCGCGGACGCGCTCTGCGAGGAGGTCGCGCCGATCCGGCACGCGGCGTGCGAGGAGGCGCCGACGATCGCGTTCGGCGAGTCGGTCTTTTTCATGGAGAACCTGGCGCTCGATCCCGAGCCCTCGGTGCCGCCGGTGTGGCGCATCCACGAAAGCTGCCCGCTGCCCGATTGGAGCGACTACTACCGTCTCAACCCGGCAACGCAGCTTCTGCGCCTCGAGCTCCCCTCTGCGGCGACCGACGTGCGCATCCGCGCCAAGGGATCCATCACCCGGCCCGTGATCATGCTCTACCCGGGCTGCGGCCTCGCCGAGCCGCCGCTCGGTTGCGCGCACCCGGTCGAGGCGGTCAGCACCGAGGCTTTGCTCGAGTTCGATCACCTCGACGCCGGCGAATACCTGATCGTGGTCAAGGGCAATGCGCTCGGCCCGCTCGTGAGCTGGACGCTCGACGTCGAGGGCTCGCTCTGAACGGGGCGCGCGGCGGCTTCCTCGGTGCGGGCGCGCCGATCGTTGCCCGCCATCCCGCAGCGTGGTAGGCCCGCAGCGAAGGAGGTGCCACGTGCCCCTGGTGATTCGCCACGACTGGACGGTGGAGGAGGCCCGCGCGATCCACGACCTGCCGCTCTTCGAGCTGGTCTACCGCGCGCAGACGGTGCATCGCGAAGCCTTCGGCGACCACAAGGTGCAGCTCTGCTCGCTGCTCTCGATCAAGACGGGCGGCTGCACGGAGGACTGCGCCTACTGCCCGCAGGCGGCGCGTTACCACACCGGCGTCAAGGCCGAGCCGCTGATGAAGGTGGAGGAGGTCCTCGCCAAGGCGCGCGAGGCCAAGGAGGCGGGCGCCACGCGCTTCTGCATGGGCGCGGCCTGGCGCGAGGTGCGCGACAACGAGCACTTCGAGCGCGTCCTGGAGATGGTGCGCGGCGTGCGCGCCATGGGCATGGAGGCGTGCGCCACCCTCGGCATGCTCACGGAGGAGCAGGCGCGCCGCCTCAAGGAGGCGGGGCTGACCGCCTACAACCACAACCTGGATACCTCCGAGTCCTATTACCAGGAGATCATCCACACCCGGACCTACCAGGACCGGCTGCGCACGCTGAAGAACGTGCGTAGGGCGGGCATCCAGGTCTGCTGCGGCGGCATCATCGGCATGGGCGAGACCGTCGAGCACCGCTACGAGATGCTGGTGACCTTGGCCAACCAGGAGCGGCATCCGGACTCGGTGCCCATCAACGCGCTGGTGGCCGTGGAGGGGACGCCGCTCGCCGACCGTCCGCCGGTGGACACCATCGAGATGGTCCGCGCCATCGCCACCGCGCGCATCATGATGCCCAAGTCCATGGTGCGCCTGTCCGCGGGGCGGCAGCAGATGAGCGAGGAGGCGCAGCTTTTGTGCATGCTGGCGGGCGCCAACTCGATCTTCTTCGGGGAAAAGCTCCTGACCACCGCCAACCCGCAGTACGAACAGGACATGGCGCTCTTGCGCCGCGCCGGGCTCGAGCCCCTCGCGCCGGAGGAGGGGCTGCACGGGCGCGAGTCGGATCGCCACGTCCACGTGCGCATCGCCTGATCGAGGGCGCGGCCCGCTCCGGTTCGGGCGCTTGCAGTCGCCGGGGGTAGGAGCGATCCTCCCCCGCGTGCGAGTCCACCACCTCAACTGCGCCACCCTCTGCCCGCCCGGCGGAAAGCTCGTCGACGGCAGCAAGGGCTATCTGCGCAGCGCGCGCCTGGTCTGCCACGTCCTGCTGATCGAGACCTCCAGGGGCCTGGTGCTCGTGGACGCGGGGCTCGGACTCGACGACGTGAAAAAGGCCTCGGCGCGGCTCGGCAAGACGCTGCTCGCGCTGGCTCGGCCCAGGCTCGATCCCGTGGAGACCGCTGCACGGCAGGTGGAATGGCTCGGCTTTCGGCGCGAGGAGGTGCGGCACATCGTCCTCACCCACCTCGATGCCGACCACGCCGGCGGGATCGCCGACTTCCCCTGGGCGCGCGTCCACGTCCTCGGCGCCGAACTGCATGCAGCCACCGCCCGCGTCGATCCGCGCGAGAAAGAGCGCTATCGCCCCGTCCAGTTCCGGCACGAGCCGCGGTGGGAGGTCTACGAGGAGGAAGGCGAGCCGTGGTTCGGCTTCCGCGCGGTGCGCCAGCTCCGCGGCCTCCCGCCCGAGATTCTCCTCGTCCCACTCGAGGGGCATACGCGCGGCCACGCGGGGGTGGCGGTGGACACGGGCGCGGGGTGGCTCCTCAACGCCGGCGACGCGTACTTCTTCCGAGGTGAGATCCACGAAGCCCGTCCGCGCTGCCCGACGGGCCTGCGGCTCTTCCAGATGCACGCCGGCATCGATCCGGTGGCGCGCATGCACAACCAGAAGCGGCTGCGCGCCCTCGCCCGCGATCATGCCGGCGAGGTGCGCATCTTCTGCTCCCACGACCCGGTGGAGTTCGAGCAGGCGCGCGCGCTGGCGGAGGAGGTCCGCGCACCGAGGCGGATCCAGGCATGAGCATGGCGCGCGGCCTCTTCGTCACCGGAACCGACACCGGCGTGGGCAAGACGCTCGTGGCCGCGGGGCTCGTTCTGTGGGCGCGGGAGCGGGGCCTGCGCGTGGGCGCGATGAAGCCGGCGGAGAGCGGATGCGCGCGGGTGGGCGACGCGCTCTTGCCCGCCGACGCCGCACTCCTGCGCTGGGCGGCGGGTGGCGCCGATCCCCTCGATCGCGTCTGCCCCTACCGCCTCGAAGCGGCGCTCGCGCCCGGCGTGGCGGCGCGCCGCGAGGGCGTGGACGTCTCGCTGGACGGCGTGCGCGCGGCCCTGTCCGCGCTGTGCGCGGCGCATCCGGACGGCGTGGTGGTGGAAGGGGCGGGCGGGCTGCTCGTCCCCATGGATCGCGCGCTGCGGACGGGCGTCGACTGGGCGCGGGCGCTCGGCCTGCCGGCGCTCGTGGTGGCCCGCGGTGGGCTGGGTACGATCAACCACACGCTGCTCACGCTCGAGGCGCTTGCGGCGCGCGACGTGCCGTGCCGCGGCGTGATCTTCTCCGCGCGAACCGCGGAACAGGCGCAGGCCGCAGAGGAAAACGCCGAGGTGATCGCGGCGATGAGCGGCGCGCGCGTGCTGGCGATCCTGCCGCCGCTCGAAGGCTTTGACGACTGGGCGCGCGCCCGGCGCGTCGCGGAGATCCTCGCCGGTCGAAAACTGGATCCCGCCGACCTGCTCGCGTAGCTTGCCGTCGGCGCTCGCAGGGCTCCCGGCGCCGCCCTCAGCCGCCACCTCCACTTCCTCGAACGTCCCGAAGGCGGACGGTAGGGCCCATGCCTTGGTTGTGATCCTCGACCTCGACCTGCACCGGGAGGCGGTTCGGCGCCTCGACGACCTGCTCGAAACCCACGGGCTCGCCCACTTCCTCGAACCCGGTGGGGCCCCTTTCCACCTCGACGAGGCGCGCATCCAGGCCGTGATCGCGTTCGCCAGCCAACGGATCGGGAGGGATCCGGTTCCGTCCGCGCGGATGGCGTGCTATCGGGCGATCCGAAGGCGCCTGATCCGCGGGCTCGCGGAGGCACTGGTCTCCGCCGGCTACTAGGGCGCTCGAGGGAAGACCATGAACCTCCGCGCAGAGACCACCGTCGACAAGCCGCGCAAGGACGTCTTCGAGGCCTACCGGGACCACCTGGTCGAGCTCGTCCCGGAGCTGCCCAGCGTGCGCGCGATCGAGATGAAGAGCCGGGAGGAGAAGGGCGGAAAGCTCGAGGTCGTCAGCGTCTGGCACGGTGGCGCCGACATCCCCGCCGCGGTGCGGGCCTTCCTCTCCGAGTCGATGCTTTCGTGGACCGACAACGCGGTTTGGGATCCTGCGAGCTTCACCTGCGCGTGGCGCAGCGACTCCCACTCCTTCCGCGAGGCGGTCGACTCGAGCGGCGTGAACTACTTCGAGGAGGTCGGCCCCGGCCGCACCCGCATCCGCATCGAGGGCAACATCCGCGTGGACGCCACCAAGATCCCCGCGGTTCCGCGCCTGCTCGCCGGCACCGCCGGCGGCCTCGTCGAGCGCTTCCTGATCAAGCAGGTGCAGGACAACATGCAGGAGGTGGCGCGGGCGGTGGAGCGCTTCCTCGATCGGCGAGGGTGACGCCCGGGCCTCCCATCGAGTAGGCTGCGCCGGAACCAGCATCGGAGAAACACGACATGCGGACGGCGATCATCGGCGCCGGGAGCTTCGGAACGGCCCTGGCGCGGCTGCTGGGTGGCAAGGGGTTCCCGGTCCGGATCTGGGCCCGGGAGGAGGACGTGCGCACGAGCATCGCCGAGCGCCACGAGAACGTCCGCTTCCTCCCCGGCATCCGCCTCCCCGAGACCGTCGTGCCCGCCGAGAGCCCAGAGGCCGCGCTCGACGGCGCCGAGCTGGTCGTCGCCGCCACGCCCTCGCACGTCGCGCGGCAGGTCTTCGGCCCGCTGGCCGAGCACCTCCCGCCCGAGACGCCCATCGTCACCATCTCGAAGGGCATCGAGGAGGAGACGCTCCTCCTTCCGACCGAGGTGCTCGAAAGCGTCCTCCCCGAGCGCCTCCATCCCTACCTGGCGGCGCTCTCGGGACCGTCCTTCGCCAAGGAGGTCGCGGAGGAGAAGCCGACGGCGGTGACCATCGCCTCCAAGTGGGATCGCACCGCGCGCGTGGTGCAGGAGGCCTTCTCCACGCCGTACTTCCGCCCCTACACCTCCACCGACGTGGTGGGCGTGCAGCTCGGCGGCGCGCTCAAGAACGTGCTCGCCATCGGCGCCGGCATCATCGACGGCCTCGAGGCCGGCCACAACGCGCGCGCCGCCCTCATCACCCGCGGCCTCGCCGAGATGGTCCGCCTCGCCACCGCCCGCGGCGCCGATCAGAAGACCCTCTCCGGCCTCTCCGGCGTCGGCGATCTCGTGCTGACCTGCACCGGCGAGCTCTCCCGCAACCGCACCGTCGGCTACGAGCTCGGCAAGGGCCGCAAGCTCCCCGAGATCCTCGCCTCCCTCGGCCACGTGGCCGAGGGCGTCAAGACCGCTCACTCCGCCTGGGAGATGGCGCAGCGCCTCGGCGTCGAGGTGCCCATCACCGAGCAGGTCTACCGCATCCTCTACGAGGACAAGGATCCCCGCGTGGCCGCCCGCGAACTGATGACGCGGACCCTCAAGCCGGAGTTTCGGTAGAGCGAAGACCTGGGTTGACACCGCCCGAAACCTCGAGTGACATCCCGCGGATGGATGGAGATTTCGTCGCCAGGCATGGGGTG
>DATGOH010000242.1:0-6102 GCA_035306165.1 Ferdinandcohnia sp. | reverse complement strand
CACGCGGGGATCGCGCTTCGGCGCCCGCCACGAGCGCTCGATCTTCTACGCCTCGATCGCGCTTTCCACCGCCTTCGCGGAGGTCGCCTACTACCGCCTGCTCTTCCTCGAGGGCACCCGCGCGGCGATCGAGCCGGTGGTGGTCGATCTCTCCGCCTTCCAGGTGCAGCTCCGCACCGAGGTCGCCATCGACCTCACCCGCCCGCCCTTCGACGCGTGGGAGGCGGAGATCTCCGATCCGCTGAGCTACCGCACGAGCCAGCGCCTCGGCGCCGAAATGCGCCAGGACGGCATCGAACTCGCCGTCTACCGCTCCGCGCGCGACCCGGAAAAGGGAGACAACCTCGCCGTCTTCTCTCCCACCTGTTTCGCGCGCCGCAAACCGAGCGTTCCCCAGACGTGGCTCTCGGTGGCCACGCGCGAAGCCGTGGAGGTCAGCCGGCGCGACTACTTCGAGCGCCAAAGCTACCGTTTCCCGCGCACCGTCTTCGAAATCGACGGCCGGCTTCCCGCCCCCGCGCTGGAATAGCCGCGCACCTCAGGGCGCGTCGTCGCCGCGCGCCGGCTCGGTTTTCTCGTCCTTGGGATCGCAGCACTTTTGCGCGCCCAGCTTGCACGCGAGCTCCCGGCCTTTCCGCCCTTGTTCTTCGTTGCCCGCTCGAAGGTCGAGGTTGGCGACGAGACAATGGAGAGAAATGCGGATGGGATCGTCGAGATGCGTCCTCCGAAACAACCCGTGCGCCTCTTCGTTGGCATCGTCGAAGCGCTCGAGCAATCCGAGCGTGGCGACTTTCAAGTAGCGCAGGTAGTGTTCCCGGGGAAAGCGCGCCATGGCGGCGTCGGCGTGGGCGAGGGCGGCTTCGAGATCGCCCGTCTCGATGTGCGCCCGAATGACGGCCTCGTGGAAACGGACGCTCTCCGGATAGAGGTCCAGCGCGCGCTGGTACGCGTGGAGGGCTTCGAGCATCCGACCCTCTCGGCGATGCCTCTTGCCTTCCTCGTAGGCCGCATGCGCCTCGGCCGGAATGAGCTTGAAGGGGGAGGGGACGCAGGGGCTCCCGCAGCGGTAGGAGTTCGAGTACAGGCCATACAAGGTATCGCCGCACCACAGCCTCCAGAAGTCGATGATGTCGGGAGCCGTCTCATCCGCCTTGATGCGCTTCGGATCCCGTGCTGCCGTCGAGACCGCCAGGGCGGGCCCATCCATACCGCGCGAGACGATGCGCGGGTCGGAGCCGTCCTGGCAAACGAGTCTTCCGAAGTACAGGGATTCGACCGGCATGTAGCGATCCTTGATGTTGACGCCCGACGCTGCGCGAGCGCCCCACTCGACCGATCGTGATGCGCATGTCTCCTTCCTGTTGAGCTTTCGAATACTAACACAGGGAGGAAGGCGCGGGTTGAATCAGAACGCGGCGCCGATCGAGATGCGACCCGTCGGCATGATGGCGCGCCGCTCGCGGCCGTCCTCCTTGAGGTCGTAGAGGACGGCGCCGAAGCCGAGGGAGATGTCGAAGGAGCGGTCGATCAGCCAGGTGTGGCCGACGAGGGCGGTGGCGGTCCAGCCGAGGAGGCGGTCGCCGGCGGTGGGAAGGTAGAGGCCGACGGCGGGGCTGAGGAAGAGGCCTTCGGGCGCCTGGCCGGAGACGAAGAAGCGGGCGCCGGCATCGAGGCCGAAGCCCTCCGCATGGAGGCCGTCGATGCGCCGGTCGAGGTAGCGGGGGCTGCCGTAGAGGGAGATCCGCTCGGCGACCGCGCGCTCGTACTCGATGCCGAAGACGCCGAGTCCCATGCCGAGGGCGTCGAAGCTCACGGTGTTCTTCGGCCAGCGGGCGCTGTGCCAGGTGGGATGGTCGATGGAGCGGGCGTGGGTCGCCAGGGGGAGGGCGAGGACGAAGGAGAGGAACGAGGCGAGGACGTAGCGCATGGGATCCTCCGTGCGAAGGTTCGACTCGCCCATTGGACGGTGCTTCGCCTCAAATGTTCAATGCCACGGACGCGACCTCGTCGCCGCGCGGCTCGACCACGAGCTTTTCCGCCACGAGCGCGGCGCGCAGCGGGATCTCGGCGGGAAGCTCGCCGCGCAGGAGCGCCTCGGCGAGCGGCGCTTCCACGAGGCGCTCCACCGCGCGGCGCAGCGGGCGCGCGCCGAGCTGCGGATCGCATCCCGCCGCGGCCACGAGGATCCGCTCGGTGCCGGGCTCGAAGTCGAGGAGGATGGAACGTTCGGCGCGCAGGCGATCCGCGGCGCGCTCGAGCTGGCGCCGGGCGATGGCGCAGAGCGCCTCCTCGTCCAGGGGCGGGAAGAGGAAGCGCTCGTCGATGCGATTCCAGAGCTCGGGCGGGATCTGCCGCCGCGCGGACTTTAGGGCGCGCTGCTGGACGCTCGAGGCGGCGTCGCGCGCTCCGAAACCCACCGCCGCGCCGCCGGGGCCGAAGGCCTCGGCCCCGAGGTTGGAGGTGAGGATCACCACGCTCTGCGTGAAGTCGACCATGCGACCGGTGGCGTCCGAGAGCCGCCCCTCGTCGAGGATCTGCAGAAGCAGCATCCACACGTCGCAATGCGCCTTCTCGATCTCGTCGAAAAGGACGACGCTCGCGGGGCGGCGCCGGATGGCCTCGGTGAGCTGGCCGCCCTCGCCGAAGCCCACGTAGCCCGGCGGGGCGCCGATGAGGCGGGCGACGGTGTGCGCTTCCGCGAACTCGCTCATGTCGAAGCGGAGCAGGGCGCGCTCGGTGGCGAAGAGGGCGGATGCGAGCGCCTTGGCCAGCTCGGTCTTGCCGACGCCGGAAGGCCCGAGGAAGAGGAAGGAGCCGAGGGGCCGCTCCGAGGAAAAGCCCGCGAAGTTGCGCCGCAGGCTGCGCGCGATCTCGGCGACGATCTCCGTGTGGCCGACGATGCGCTTGGCCACCTCCTCCTCGAGGCGGAGCAAGCGCTCCCCGTCGTCTTGCAGAACGTGCGAAGCGGGGATGCGGCCCATCTCCGCGATCACCTCGGCGATCTCCTCCACGTCCACCGTGCGCTTGCCGCGGCGGGCGGCGCGGGATCCCGCCAGGTCGATCGCCTGCACCGCCTTGTCGGGGAGCTGGCGGTCGGGCACGTGGCGGGCGGAGAGGAGGACCGCGGCCCGCAGCGCCTCCTCGGCGTAGATCACCTTGTGGTGCGCGGCGTAGCGCGGGGCGAGCCCCAGGAGGATCCGGATCGCCACCTCCACGGAGGGCTCTTCGACCACCACCGGGGTGAGGCGCCGCTCCAGCGCGGGATCGGCCTCGATGAACTTGCGGTACTCGTCTTGGGTGGTCGCGCCGATCACGGGGAACTCGCCGCGGGCGAGCGCCGCCTTCAGCCCGTTGGCGGCGTCCTGCGCGCCGTCGCCCGAGGCGCCTGCGCCCACCAGCGTGTGGATCTCGTCGATGAAGAGGATGATGCGCCCCGCGGCCTTGCGCATCTCGTCCTTGATCGCCTCGAGTCGCTCGGCGAAGGCACCGCGCAGCGAGGTGCCGGCCACGAGCTGCGAGGTCTCCAGCTCGAGGATGACGCGGTCGTCGCCCATCTCGAGCAGGCGCTGCGCGATGCCCTCCACGATGGCGGTCTTTCCCACGCCCGGGGGACCGACGAGCACCGGGTTGTTGCCGCGCCGCTTGCCGAGGACGTCCACGGCGGCCTCCACCTCGCGCTCGCGGCCGATGAGGGGGTCGAACTTCCCCTTCGCGGCGGCCTCGGTGAGGTTGGTCGTCAGCGCCGAGAGGTTCGGGTAGGCGAGCGGATCGAAGAGGAAGGGGGCGGCCTTTTCGCCGTGTTCGGCGACGGCGTCGCGCGGCGGGGGCGGCGTGAAGCGCGAGTAGGTGGTCTGCGGCTTGCGCTCCTCGCGGACGGGAGGCGGCGGGGGCGCCTCGGGGCGCGGCTCGGCGATCGCCTTGCGTGCGCGGGGCGCGGGGCCGCGATCGATCACGGCGGGTTCGAGCGGCGCCTGCTTCTGGACGTACTGCCGGGGGATGCGCCCGCTCGTGTACCAGGAGAGCACGGTGTTGCGCAGCGAGGAGAGGGGCACCGCGCAGGTGGTGAGCAGCGCGTGCGCGAGCGTCTCCGGGCTGCGACTGATGGCGATGAGCAGATGCAGGCTGTCGGCGGGAACGCCCAGCCCGCTCGCGATCTCGCGGGTGCGCGCGAAGAGCTCGTCGAGCAGCGTCTCCGGTTCGTCGGGCGCGCCGGGCAGCGCCGCCAGGACGCGCATCTCGTCGACGCCCCGCTCCGACAGGAGGGTGCGTGCCGGACAGGGCACGGTGAAGATCGCGAGGAGGACGTGGGCCGTGGTGGGCGTCTGGCCCGCTTTGCGGGCGATGTCCTCCGCTTCCACCCGAAGCTGGGCGAGATCACGAGCTTCGCGCATGGTGATAGGCGCTAACAGACGCCAGCCAAAGCGGGCAACAGGCGCGGATCCTTGCACCTGTGGAAAAGGCTCTTCTGCCCGCGGGGCAAGGATGGTATGTGGCCGGGCCCGATGCGTAGGTGGTTGCCCTGGTTGACGGTGCTCGTCGCGTGCACGCCGCCCGCCCCGGAGAGCGAGGAGGCGCCGCCGCCGATCATCGAGCGGCTCGTCCGCGATCTCGCGGAGGGCGGCATCCCCGCGCGCGCCGAGCGGCTTAGGGATCTGCGCGAGTTCCCCGGATGCGAGCGGGCGCGCTTCCGCTACCGGCTGCGCTTCGCCGACGATTTCGTGAACGTCTCGCGCTTCGAGACGTCCGAGCAGGCGCAGGCCTGCCTCGGGGAGTTCCGCGCCACCGTCCTCAAGGCGGGCGATCGGGCGTGGGAGATGATGCGCAACGACATCACCACGCACGGCCCCTGGCTCTTCTTCTTCCCGCCGCGGCCCGAAGGCGAGGGGCGGCGCGCCGAGGTGATCGCCATCCTCCGCTCCGCCGACGGCGTCCTCGACTAGAGCGACTCAGAACGAGCCGCCCAGCCCCAGGTACAGCTGCAGGCCGCCGCCCTGGTCGCGGTCGAAACCCCAGGCGGTCCCGAGGCGGAGCGCGCCGCCGTAGGCGCCCCATCCCACGTGGAAGCCGAGCTGCAGCTCGGCGCCCACCGAGGGATGGAGCGCGTCGGGCGGCCAGCGATCGAAGGCGTTGCCCGCGTCGGCGAAGAGCACGCCGGCGAGCTTGCCGAGGTAGATCGGGAGCCAGCCCGGCGCGCGGTCGAGCCAGACGATGGGGAAGCGGTACTCCGCCGAACCCAGAAAGAACTCGCTTCCCGCGAAGGCGCCCGGCACGTAGCCGCGCAGCAGCGTTTCGCCGAGCACCCCCGCGCGCAGGATCAGATCGACCAGCGAATCGCCGAGGGGCGGCCCGCCGAGGGCGAAGGCGCCGCGCGCGCCCATCGAACCGCCGCTCGTGCCCGCGTTGGCGAGCAGGGCGAGGACGTGATGGCGCGCCCACGGCATGCGCAGGTAGGCGCCGCCGTGGGCGGTGAGGATACGGTAGTCGAAATCGCCGCCCAGGTGAGGGGAGCCGAGGCGACCGACGAGGCGGAGGGAGGCTCCGGCCTCCGGCGAGACGGATTCCGCCGGGCGGTCGAAGGAGGCCAGGCTCCAGCCGGCGCGCAGCTCGGTGGCGACCCCCGCGAGCTCGGTCGTCCCGTCACCGGGCGGGTGCGGCGCGTGGAAGAAGGTGGCCTGGTAGCCGAGCGAGGCGGCCTGGGAGGTGCGCAGGGTGGCCCAGGGGTAGGTGAGGCCGAGGCCGGCGGTCGTGACGCGGCGGAAGACGTCGGGATCGGTGCGCACGCGCTGCTCGGCCGTGGCCGCAGAGAGCGAGGGAAAGACCTCCCAGTTGCGATAGCCGTAGGTGACGGCGGCCTCCGGCTGGCGGCTCTCCAGTCCCCAGCCCAGCTCGAGCTGCCACTCGTGCAGGCCCACCGGATCGCCGCCGAGGAAGGTCAGGCCCGCAGAAAAATCCGACGCCGGGGAGACGTAGGGAACGAAGGCGATCGGCGGGAAGAGGTCGGGAGCGGGGCGGTAGTCGCGGATCGGGTAGATGGCGCCGTCGCCGCGCGCCGGGGCGCCGCCTCGATCGGCGACGGTCCGGCCCACCGCAATGTGGGGCAGG
>DATGOH010000241.1:0-2346 GCA_035306165.1 Ferdinandcohnia sp. | reverse complement strand
CGTTCCCGTACGAAGGCCACGGCTTGCGTCGGGCTCTTGAGCGCCGGCCGGCCGCTGCGACCATGCCAGCGCTCGCGGGCCGCGAGGGCTGCGGCGAGACGCGGGTCGCTCGCCTTGCGATCCAGCGGATGACGGGGGATGGGCCGGGGCGCCCAGCGCTTGATCGGATCCTTGACCGCCGATTTCGAACCGCTCGACATGGCACCTCAAACCGCCGCAAAGGCGCGTTCCAGATCGTCGATGAGGTCCTCCGCGTTCTCGATGCCCACCGAGAGGCGGATGAGCCCGTCCGAGATTCCCAGCGCGTCCCGCGTCTCCTTGGGGATGGAGGCGTGCGTCATGATCGCCGGGTGCTCGATCAGGCTCTCCACGCCGCCCAGCGACTCGGCGAGGGCGAAGATCCGCACGCTCCGCAAGAACCGGTCCGCCGCCTGCAGCCCGCCGTCGATCTCGAACGAGAGCATGCCGCCGAAGCCGCGCATCTGCCGCTTGGCGAGCTCGTGCTGCGGGTGCGACGGAAGGCCCGGATAGACGACCTTGCGGACCTTCGGGTGCGCCTCCAGGTACGCGGCGATCCGCTTCGCGTTCTCCTGGTGGCGCTCCATGCGCACGCCGAGGGTCTTGAGACCGCGGAGCACGAGGAAGGAATCCATCGGACCGAGTACGGCACCGATGGCGTTTTGCCGGAAGTAGATGCCCTCCGCGATCTTCTCGTCGTTGGTGACGAGGCAGCCCGCGACCACGTCCGAGTGGCCGTTGAGGTACTTGGTCATCGAGTGCACGACCACGTCGATGCCGTGCTCGAGCGGGCGCTGAAAGTAGGGGGAGGCGAAGGTGTTGTCGCAGACGCTGATCGCGCCGGCCTCGCGCGCGATCGCCGCCACGGCGGACAGGTCCACCAGCTTGAGCATCGGATTGGTGGGCGTCTCGATCCACACCATCTTCGTCTTGCCGGGGCGGATCGCCTCCCGCACGTTCTTTGCGCGGGTCATGTCCACGTAGGTGAACTCGAGGCCCATGTGGCGGAAGACCTTGTCGAAGAGCCGGAAGCTTCCGCCGTAGAGGTCGTCCGAGCAGACCACGTGGTCACCCGCCTGCAAGGCGTGCAGCAGGCAGTCCATCGCCGCCAGTCCCGAGGCGAAGGCCGCGCCGAACCGACCGCCCTCCAGCGCCGCGAGACAGTCCTGCAGCGCGAAGCGGGTGGGATTCTGCGTGCGGCTGTATTCGAAGCCCTTGTGCTCGCCGGGCCCCGTCTGCACGTAGGTGGAGGTCAGGTAGACCGGCGTCATGATCGCGCCCGTCGTCGGATCCGGCGCCTGGCCCGCGTGGATGGCCAGGGTGTCGAATCCGAGCTTGCGCTCGCCTTGGGACATCGCTCTTCTCCCTTCCAAGTACCGCGGATGCGGGCGGCCCCTTATAGCACATCCCACATCCGGCAGCGCTCCGCACGGAGAGGGGCCGCACCGCCTCCCACTCACTCGGAGGCGCGCTGCAATCCCAGATCGCGGGCGAGCCGCAGGACGGCGCGTTCCTTGGCCTTCGCCTCGACGTCCACCGTCAGGGCGCGGCCCATCCAGGCGCGCGGGACGTCCGCGGGATCCACGTAACGGCGTGGAGACGGGGGTTCGGCGCCGCCCACCCACCGCGCGGGCTCGAGACGTGGGCCCACGGTTCGCGGTCGCCCCAGGTGGCGAAGCAGGCCTCGGCCGCCTCGTCCTCGCCCAGGCCGTACCTCGGGGCGAAGGCGCGACAGGCTGCGACGGAGCCGCGCCAGCGACGCCTCCTTGCCGCCCTGCCCGCCGCCTCCGTGGACGGTGATCTGCTCTGCGCCCACGAGCTCGGCCACCTCGGCGTGGTACTCGAGGTCCTCGACCGCCTTGCGCACCACCGCCTCCGTCGGCGATCCCAGCACGACGAAGGGATCGGGGTGCAGGCTCAGGCGCAGGCCGAGTGCGCGACCGAGCGCGCCCGCCTCCGCGTACGCGTTGCGGATTTCACCCGCCGGATCGATCGCGTCGAGGCGATAGCCCATCTTGGGGTGCGTGTAGACGGGAAAGATCTGGCTGCTCAGGCGAAAGGCCCCGATGCCGTGCTCCGCGCAGAAGAGGAGGGCCTTCCGCAGCGCCTCCGCGTTGTCATCGAGGAGCGTGCGCAAGAAGCGGACGCGTTCGGACGGTTGTAGACGGGCGAGGTAGCGCGCCGTGGTCCGCCGGAAGTGGATCGGTGCCTCGAGGAAGGTGCAGCACAGCCCCAGCCGCACGACCTACCGCCCGCTCCCGTCCGAACGCCCGCTCACATCTTCCAAGACGGACACCCGCGTGGTCGGGGGACACCACGCCGTGCACG
>DATGOH010000240.1:0-3773 GCA_035306165.1 Ferdinandcohnia sp. | reverse complement strand
CTTCCGGAACAGCCCGAGGTGGTGATCGGCGCCATCGACGCCGACGGCGCCATCGTGACCGACCGGAAGATGGCCGACGTGGGCCTCTTTCCCGCGGAGCTCGAAGGCATCGGGGAGGACGTGGCGCGGCGCCTGCTCCGCTGGCGCAGGAGCTTCGGCAGCCCGGACCCGGCGGCGGCGCTGCGCGGGCACGTGGCGGTGCTGGTCGACGACGCCATCGTCAGCGGTTTGACCGCCGCGGCGGGCGTGCGCTACCTGGAGCGGCGCGGGGCCGGGCGCATCGTCGTCGCCGTGCCGAGCGCGGTCGACGAGACGGCGCGCCGCATGGAGGAGCGGGGCCTGGAGGTGGTCGCGCCCGTGCGGGTGGAGCGGCCCGAGCAGATCCCCCAGACCTACGCGCACCTCCCCGAGGTGAGCGCGAAGGAGGTGGCGATCCTCCTGGCCCAGGCGGGGCCCTCGAGTCCGCCGCACCTCGCGCTGCGGGGCGGGACCGACGAGCCCTTGCGTCTGGTCGACGCCGCCCTGGTCGCCCACCGCTCGCGGCTGCGCGTGCCGCGGGGGATCGGCCCCGCGCCTGCGCTCGTCCTCGTGGGCCTTCCCGAGAAGGACCGGCACCTCGTCGCGCGGCTCGCCGAGGCCGGCATCGCCAGCCTGCGCATCGACGGCGCGCCCGAGCCGGCCGCTGCCGAGCGCGCGCTCGAGACGGCGCTCGGCGTGCTCGCCGCCCACCCGGAGATCGATCCCCATCGGATGGGGGTGCTCGGCGTGGGGACGATGGCGTCGATCGCCGTCGAGGTGGCGGAGCGCGATGCGCGGGCGCGCGTCCTCGTTCTGCTCGATCCGGTCGGGACGCCCGTGCCGGCGCGCGCCATGGTGCTGCGCTCGGAGGAACTCGGCCTCCAGGTGGCCGAGCGGCTCGCCCGCTGGGCGGGCGATCGGCTGCAGGGCTCCGCTCAGCCGACCGAGTCCGCGTAGGTCATCACCAGGTACATGAGCGCATCGGTGTCGCCCGGGTTGCGGTAGGTGTGCGGGGCGTCGGCCTCGAAGACGATCGCGTCGCCCTTCTCCAGGCGGTGGGTCTCCCCTTCGAGATCGATCTCCACCACGCCTTTCACGACCACGAGGTTCTCGCCCGTGCCCGCGGGATGGGGATCGGCCTTTTCGACCCCGCCCGCCCGGAGGCGGAGTTCGTAAAACTCCACCCGGCGGGGCTCGTCGAAGGGGAAGAGGGCGCGCGAGGTGAAGCTCTCGTCGGCGCTGGCGAGGACGTGGCTGTCCTTCGCCCGCAGCACCTTCACCCGGGAGGTGGGACGCTCCGAGATCAGCGCGGAGAAGGTGACGTCGAGCGCCCGGGCGATCTTCCAGAGCACCGTGATGGTGGGAGCGCTCTTCCCGAGCTCGATCTGGCCCAGCATCGCTCGGCTCACGCCGCAGGCCTTCGAGAGCTTCTCCAAGGAAAGGCCTCGCCGGCTTCGCAGGGTGCGGAGGTTCGCCCCCACGATGCGGGCGAGGCGCTGCGCATCGTCCATCGGTTCCATGGCGGCAGGATACCCGATCAGTGGACCGTCGCCTCCGCCTGCGTCTCTCGGCGGAAGCGGAGCTGGTCGCCCTCCACGTCCACGGTGATCGTGTCACCGGGGGCGAACTCGCCCTGCAGCAGGCGCATGGCGAGCTCGTCGAGCAGGAGCCGCTGGATGGCGCGCTTGAGGGGGCGCGCCCCGTACGCCGGGTCGTAGCCCTCCTCGGCGATCCGATCCTTGGCCGCCTCGGTCACGAGCACGTGCAGGTTCTTTTCCTCGAGGAGCTTTTCGAAGCGCGCGAGCTGGATGTCCACGATGCGGCGGAGCTGCTCCCGGGTGAGCGGGTGGAAGAGGACGATCTCGTCCAGCCGGTTGAGGAACTCCGGCCGGAAGTGCGCGCGGAGTTCCGCCATCACGCCCTCTCGCACCGCCGTGGGGATGGTTCCCCGCTCGGCCACGCCTTCGGCCAGTCCCTCCTGGATGAGGGGCGAGCCGATGTTGGAGGTCATGATGATCACGGTGTTGCGGAAATCGACGACCCGACCCTGCCCGTCGGTGAGGCGCCCGTCGTCGAGCATCTGCAGCAGCGCGTTGAAGACGTCCGGATGCGCCTTCTCGATCTCGTCGAAGAGCACCACGGAGTAGGGCTTGCGCCGCACCGCCTCGGTGAGCTGGCCGCCCTCCTCGTACCCCACGTATCCCGGCGGGGCACCGAAGAGGCGCGCCACGCTGTGCTTCTCCATGTACTCGGACATGTCGAGGCGGACCATGGCGCTCTCGTCGTCGAAGAGGAATTCCGCGAGCGCGCGCGCGAGCTCGGTCTTGCCGACGCCCGTCGGCCCGAGGAACAGGAAGGAGCCGATGGGGCGGTTCGGATCGGCCAGGCCGGAGCGCGAGCGGCGCACCGCGTTCGAGACCGCCCGGATGGCCTCTTTCTGGTCGACGACGCGCCGGCCGATGCGCTCCTCCATCTGGACGAGCTTGGCCATCTCGCTCTCGAGCATGCGCGCCACCGGGATGCCGGTCCACTTGCTCACCACCTGGGCGATGTCCTCGGAGCCGACCTCCTCGCGGAGCATCTTCCGATCCTTCTGCAGCTCGGCCAGGCGCTTGGATGCGGCCTCGACCTCCTTCTGCAGCTCGGGGATGGTGCCGTAGCGGAGCTCGGCGGCCCGGTTCAGATCGCCGCGGCGCAGCGCTTCCTGCTCCTCGGTGCCGGCCTGCTCGAGGCGGGCCTTCGCATCGCGCATGCGCTCGACCTGCTCCTTCTCCTGCTTCCAATGCGCTTCGAGGCCGGCGAACTGCTCCTTGAGCGAGCCGAGCTCCACCTCGAGCTTGGCGAGGCGATCCAACGAGAGCGGATCCTTCTCCTTCTTCAGCGCTTCGCGCTCGATCTCGAGCTGGAGGATCTCGCGGCGGATCTGATCGAGCTCGGCCGGCATCGAGTCCATCTCGATGCGGATGCGCGAGGCGGCCTCGTCGATGAGGTCGATCGCCTTGTCCGGCAGGAAGCGGTCGGTGATGTAGCGGTGCGAGAGCGTCGCGGCCGCCACGAGCGCGGAGTCGGTGATCTTCACGCCGTGGTGGGTCTCGTAGCGCTCCTTGAGGCCGCGCAGGATGGAGATGGTGTCCTCCACGGAGGGCTCGTCCACGAGCACGGGCTGGAAGCGGCGCTCGAGGGCGGCGTCCTTCTCGATGTGCTTGCGGTACTCGTCCACCGTGGTGGCGCCGATGGCCCGCAGCTCGCCGCGCGCGAGCGCGGGCTTGAGCATGTTGCCCGCGTCCATCGCGCCCTCGGCCTTGCCGGCGCCCACCAGGGTGTGCAGCTCGTCGATGAAGAGGATGATCTCGCCCTCGGACTTGGTCACCTCCTCGAGCACGGCCTTCAGGCGCTCCTCGAACTCGCCGCGGAACTTGGCGCCGGCGATGAGCGCGCCGAGATCGAGGGCGACGATGCGCTTGCCCTTCAACCCCTCCGGCACGTCGCCGTCGACGATCCGTCGGGCCAGGCCCTCCACGATGGCCGTCTTGCCCACGCCGGGATCGCCGATGAGCACGGGGTTGTTCTTGGTGCGACGCGAGAGCACCTGCATGGTGCGGCGGATCTCTTCGTCGCGGCCGATGACGGGGTCGAGCTTCCCCTCGCGGGCACGCTGGGTGAGATCCGTGCCGTACTTTTCGAGCGCGCGGAACTGCGCCTCCGGGTTCGCGCTCGTCACCCGCGCACCCTTGCGCAGCTCCTGCACCGCGGCG
>DATGOH010000239.1:0-4661 GCA_035306165.1 Ferdinandcohnia sp. | reverse complement strand
TTCGCCGGCGGCGCCATGCTCTACGTCATCTTCGCCGAGGTCCTCCCCGAGACCCACCCCCGCGGCGGCGTCGAACGCGCCGCCACCCTCAGCCTCCTCCTCGGCTTCCTCCTCATGATGGGCCTCGACGTCACCCTCGGCTGAGCCGACCGTTCGTCCCGGAAATGGGTCGAAATGGGTCGAAACATGGCGTGCCGTGGAAGAAATGGCGGCCTTCTCACACGCCGTGGCCAGGGCCGCGGCGTGTGGTACGCGCTCAACTCGAATGGGTGTAGAACGCACGCGTCAGCCTGACGGTCGGCGTCACCTTGTCGCAGTCGGCGGAGGTCGCATCACGATTCGATTGCTCGCCACGACTTGCTGCGACAGGACGGAGCGTCTCGATGACTCGACGCTGCATGAAAAAACAATGAAGCCGACCGAAGCGGATGCCTCGGTCGGCTGAAACTGGTGGAGGCGGCGGGAATCGAACCCGCGTCCGAAGGTGGTCCACGCCTCGGCCCTACGTGCGTAGCCCTCGGTTGGTTCCGCGGCGGCTGCCCGAGGGCAGGCTACCGACGCGGTTGCCCTGGCTGGTACGTCCTCTTCTCGCCCAGAGCGACTCGAAGGAACGGCCGGGATTCCTGACGGAGGTGACGGCCGCCCCCGGCGGGCTGCCGGCCTCCGCGCTGTTCAGACTGCGTGTTCAGGCAGCGACAGCGAGCTCAACGTTGTCGTTGGCATCTATTTGCTTGCCCGCAGTGAATTTACGTGCTCCGCAAGCCAGCACGGCACGCGCCTTGGGTTTCGCTACCTCCGTCGAAGCCAGTTCGCCCCCATGACTCGGGAACCGGCCCACCATGGGCCACGCCCTTACCTTAGAGCGGTTTCGGCTCCTGTCAATGGAACGCCGCGCCCGAGAGGGCCATTCCGACGGCTCGCGCGCGATTTTCCGCCAACCGGGGCGGCCCTTCGCGGCCCCAGCCCGAAGGGCCGCCTCGGCGAGGCAAGAGCTGGCGTTCGGGCGCCCGCAAGCTCGATCCGCCTTTGCGCATCGCCTCGTTCCACCGCTAGAAGGGGGCCATGAGCCTCGTCATCGCCCAGGATCTGCACCTTTCGTTCGGGCCGAAGACGCTCTTGGCGGGAGCCAACTTCTCCATCGGGCCGCGGGACCGCATCGGGCTGGTCGGCGCCAACGGCACGGGCAAGTCCACGCTGATGAAGATCCTCGCCGGCCGGCTGGAGCCGGACGGGGGCGCGCTCACCTTCCGCCGCGGGGCGCGGGTGGGCTACCTGCCCCAGGACCTCGTGACGGCGCCGGAGGGAACGCTCCTTTCGTCGGTGCTGGCGGCGGTGCCGGGTCGGGAGAGCCTGGAGGCGCAGCTCGCCGCCACCGAACAGGCGCTCGCCGCCGCGACCTCCGAGCCGGAACAGCTCGAATACGCGGGGGCGCTGGCGGAGCTGCACGCCGAACTGGAGCACTTCGAGGAGCATTACGGCCGACATCGGGCGGAGCGCATCCTCGAGGGCCTGGGTTTTCGCGCCTCGGATTTCGAGCGACCGGTGGCGGAGTTCTCGGGCGGTTGGCGGATGCGAGCCGCGCTCGCCGCGCTCCTCCTCCAGGATCCCGACCTCCTGCTCCTCGACGAGCCGACGAACCACCTCGACGTCCCCTCGCTCGTCTGGTTCGACGCCTTCCTCCGTAAGAGCCGCAAGGCGCTGGTGCTCATCTGCCACGACCGGGAGTTCCTCAACCGGCAGATCGACCGGGTGCTCGCGCTCGAGGTGGAGGGGCTGCGCAGCTACACGGGCAACTACGACCGCTACAAGGAGCAGCGCGCGGAGGAAGCGGCGCTCCTCGAAGCGCGGGCACGCAACATCGAGGCGAAGCGCGCGCATCTACAGTCCTTCGTGGACCGCTTCCGCTACAAGGCCTCCAAGGCGCGCCAGGCGCAAAGCCGCCTCAAGCAGCTCGAGAAACTCGAGACGGTGCAGCTCCTCGAGGAGCGCGCCACCATGCGCCTTCGCTTTCCGGAGGCGCCACGCTCGGGACGCGAGGTGGTCCGCGCCGAGGGCCTGTCCAAGGCCTTCGGCCCGAACGTCGTGTACGAGAACGCGCGCTTCACGGTGGAGCGCGGCCAACGAATCGCGATCATCGCTCCGAACGGCGCCGGGAAGACGACGCTGCTGAAAATGATCGCGGGAGAACTCGCGCCCGACGCGGGGAGGATCGAATTCGGACACAACGTGATCCTGGGCTACTACGCCCAGCACCACGCCGACACGCTCGACCCGCAGCGGACGATCTTCGACTACATCCGCGATCTGGCTCCCTCCAAGAGCGACCTGGAAATCCGATCCATCCTGGGCGCGCTCCTCTTCGGCGAAGACGAGATCCAGAAGCGGATCGGCGTCCTCTCGGGCGGTGAGAGGGCGCGCGTCGCGCTGGCGCGGCTGCTCGCGATCCCGGCGAACCTCCTCGTGATGGACGAGCCGACCAACCACCTCGACCTCGACAGCAGCGAGAGGCTGGTGGAGGCACTGCGCGAATTCGAGGGCACGGTGATCTTCGTCTCGCACAACCGGAGCTTCATCAACGGGCTGGCCACGCACGTCTGGGAGGTGAAGGACCGCGGCGTCGAGGCGCACATCGGCAACCTCGACGACTGGCTCGCGCGGCAGCCGCAGGCGGAGGAGGAAGCGCATCCGGCATCGCGCCCCGCAGCCCACGTCGGCGCGCGCCCCGACGACCGGCCGACGGAGACCACCCGCGCGCTGAGCCCCAAAGAGCGGCGCCGACTGGAAGCGGAGGAGCGCCAGCGTCGCTCCGCGGTGCTCCGCCCGATCCAGGAGGAGATCGCCCGCATCGAAGCCCGCATCGAGGAGCTCGAGACGACCGTCGCCGAGCTCACCGAAAAGCTCGCGGACCCCGGCCTCTACGAGGACTTCGAGCGGGCGCGGTCGATCGCCGACGCTCACCGAGAGGGCAAAGAGGAACTCGAGCGCCTCTACGCCCGGTGGGAAGAGGCGCAGGAGCGGTTGGCCGTCGCACAGGCGAGCCTATAGGAGCCCGTTGCTCTCCCCGCCGTTGGACATGGGCGGCGGACGGGGCCGTCGAGCGCAGCGACGAGCGGACCCCACCGTCGTGGAGCGGCGAGGCGTCCATGGCTCAGCGCAGGTCGGAGGTGCAGTGGCCGCAGCGGATGGCGGCGGCCGGAACGAGCATCCGGCAGTAGGGACAGGGCCTCTCGCTCGGAGCCTTCTCCGCCTCCGAGCGACCGAGCCGTTCCATGAAGCGGTTGTACGTCCGCACGAGGAAGAAGACGGCGGCGGCCACGATGAGAAAGCTCAGCACGTTGTTGAGGAACACGCCGTAGTTGATGGTCACGGCGCCGGCGGCCTTCGCCTCCGCCAAGCTCTCGTACCTGCCGCCGGAGATGTTGATGTACAGGTCGGAGAAGTCGACGCCGCCGGTGAGCAGGCCGATGGGCGGCATCAGGACGTCGTCCACCAAGGACCGAACCACCGACGTGAAGGCGGCGCCGATGATGATGCCGACCGCCATGTCGAGGACGTTCCCGCGGGCGATGAACTTCCGGAACTCCAGCAGCACGTTCCGCATGCAGGTCCTCCCCATCCGGCAGGCGCATCCACCCGGACGGTACGGCAACACCTACCCCAGGATCGGTGCTCTGCACAGGAGCTGCTCCGGAGAGCCTGCGGGTGATGGACGACGCCACGAGCGGCGCTGCCCGAGCCAACCCGTTGCACGGCGGTGGCGCACATCGGGCATCGAGCGGAAACGAGTGCCCTTCACGCACGGAGGGCCCGAATCGCGACGGAGGGCGGCCATGCATGCGCCCGCCGGTGTGCGTTCCGAGGAGCCATGCCGCTGACGGCGTCCCTCCGATCCGCGACTCAGGCCGGCCGGGGCTTTTGCCGGTTGCGCAGCGCCTCGTCCATGAAGGTGCGGCTCTTGCGGGCGAGGCGCCGCTCGATGCGGGGCCAGAGCTTTCGGCCGAGCCAGCGGAGGGCCTTCCAGAGCAGATAGCCTCTGGCGACCCGGCCCGCGATCGCCCGTCCGGCCATCAGGAAACGACCTTCCCCAGGACGAGCGCCCGGGCTTTCCGACCCTTCTTCCCCCACGGCCGGCTCGCGAGGACCACGAAGCGCGGGCGGCCGCTCAGCGGAAAGGGGGCTTCCTCGTTTTCCTTCGAAACGCGCCTGGCTTCGCGCCGACTCCGGAGGGCCTTCGCGGGCACCCGCTCGGTCGCGCGGTCGGATGTGCTCCGCACCATCCACCTCAGGAAAAGGGGAATGGACAAGGCGGCGGCCAACGTGCCCAAAAGCGGTAGCGCGCGCATGCCCAGGATTTCCCGGTTCTGCCACGAGCGGGCGGCGCGTGGATGGGGTTGCGCGGCCAGGACCTCGGGGTTGGGTTCGACTCGCTCGGCGCCGGTGGCGGCGTCCCCTCCTTCCCCGGGGTGCGGATAGCGTCTTTCTGTGTGGGTCAGATTCCGCCGATCTTCGGGCCGATCCATGCTTGACCTCCTCCCCTTGGGGTGAGGCCGCGTGGGGCGCCTGGCAAGAGCCGACCGGGCGGGCCCCCATCTCGGCTCATCCCGCGCAGGAGTTCGCCTCATCCACCGGGCAGCCGGGTTGCAGCAGATTGCCCCGCGGAT
>DATGOH010000238.1:0-2816 GCA_035306165.1 Ferdinandcohnia sp. | reverse complement strand
GAGCGCGACCTTCGCATCCCGCGGATGCCCCCGCTTCAGCTCCTCGATCTCCTCCGGTCGCCGATCGAGGAGGAGCTCGTAGTACCGCCACATGAGCTCGTCGGTGATCGACATGATCTTGCCGAACTGCTCGTTCGGCGGCTCGGTCACGCCCACGTAGTTGCCGAGCGACTTGGACATCTTCGCGCCGACGATCGCGCCCTTCTCGGAATCGAAGCGCGCGTCGATGCCCTCCAAAATGGGCGAGGTCATCACCACCTGCGGCGCCTGGCCCCAGTCGCGCTGCAGCTCGCGCCCGACGAGGAGGTTGAAGAGCTGATCGGTGCCGCCGAGCTCGACGTCCGCGCGCAGGGCCACCGAGTCGTAGCCTTGCACGAGCGGGTAGAGGAATTCGTGGATGCCGATGGATCGGCCCTCGCGGAAGCGCTTGGAGAAGTCGTCGCGCTCGAGCATCCGCGCCACCGGGTAGTGGGAGGCGAGCTCGATCATCTGCGCCGCGGACATCGCGCCGAACCACTCGGAGTTGAAGCGGATCTCGACGTTCTCCGGTTCCAGGATGCGGAAGACCTGCGCCTTGTAGGTCTCGGCGTTCTTCTGGACCTCCTCTTCGGTGAGCGGGGGCCGCGTGGCCGAACGCCCGGAGGGATCGCCGATGCGGGCGGTGAAATCGCCGATGACGAAGACGATGCGGTGGCCGAAGCGCTGGAAGCGCGCCATGCGCTGAAAGAGCACCGTGTGGCCGAGGTGCAGATCGGGGGCGGTGGGATCGAAGCCCGCCTTCACGCGCAGCGGACGATTCTCCTCGTAGGACGTCCGGAGCTTCTTCAGGAGCTCTTCCTCGGTGACCAGGTCCACCAAGCCGCGGGTGATCTCGCGCAACTGCTCCTCGGGGGTCGCGGAACGAAGGTCGAAGGCCATGGCCCGCCTTCTACCACGGCCGGCCCGCGCCGGTGCGACTTTGGCCACCTCCGAAGCGATGCGTCACGTCCCGCGCGCCGGGCAGCGCACGACTTCCGCGTCGGTGACGATCCAGTCCATCGGCGCGTCGTGCGCAAACATCGGCACGACCTGCACGAGCTGCTCGCGAAACCCCAGGCCGATGCGCTCGGCGCGCGCGGCGGCGGCGAGGGTGGCGTCGTAGTAGCCCTTGCCGCGGCCCAGTCGACCGCCTCGGCGATCGAAGGCCTGGCCGGGGACGAGGAAGAGATCGATCGCCTCGAGGGGGATCTCGTCGCGCGCCGGGGGCTGGGGAACGCCGAGCGGACCGCGCTCCACGGGTTCACCGGGCGAGAGCGGGAAGAAGCGCAGCCGCGGATGGCCGCGCTCGACGCGGGGGAAGGCGCAGCGAAAGCCCCGCGCCGCGAGCGCCTCGAAGATCGGGAGGGTGTCGAGCTCCCCGGGCAGGGGAAGGTAGAGCGCGACCGTCGCGCCGGCCCGGGCCTCCACGAGGGGAGGGAGCGCGAGGAGCCTTTCCTTCGCAAAGAGGGAGCGGCGGGCGATCTCGTCCGGAAAGAGGGCGGCGCGCAGGCGATCGATGGCCGCGCGGAGCGCGCCCTTTTCGTCGAGGCGTGGCTTCATCGGCGCAAAAAAGAATCCCCCGCCTTGGCCGTGTGGGAGCATCCATCGAACCCTGCTTCAGCAGGTGGGGGCCGCTGGCACCGGCGCTGCTCCCTTCGCACGAAGGTCTGCGGCGAGCGGTGGGAAGTGCCCCCTGTGACGGAGTATCGGTTCGACCAAAACGATCCCGATCACGAACCACGCAGGGGAAGACGATCGTAGGAGCCGACCCCGACACGGTCAAGGCCAACCGCCATTCACCCACAGGCCGCTCGAAGGTCGGAAATTGCATCGAATGGGGCGTGCGGGTAGCTTCGAGCACCGCCATGGCGACCCCTGAACGGAAGGAGGGCGCACCCACGCGCTTCGGCAACTTTGAGATCCTCGCCCGCATCGGGCGGGGCGGGATGGCCGAGGTCTCGCTCGCGCGCTTCGTCGAGGGGCCGCTCGCCGGACAGGAGGTGGCGCTCAAGCGCCTGCTCCCCGAGCTCGCGCAAAACCCGCAGTACGTCGATCTCTTCTGCGGCGAGGCCGATCTCTCCCGCATGCTCGTGCACCCGAACATCGTTCGGGTCTACGAGGCGGGCGCGGCGGAGGACACCTACTACATCGCCATGGAGCGGATCGACGGGCGGGATCTCGGCCAGATTCTCGCGCGCTGCCGGGAGCGCCGGATCGTCCTGCCCGTGGACTTTGCGCTCTTCCTCATCCACGAGCTCTTGCAAGCGCTCGCGGCCGCGCACACCGCGAAGGGGCCCAACGGCCAGTTCCTCAACGTGGTGCACTGCGACGTCTCGCCCTCGAACGTCTTCATTTCCCGCATGGGTGAGATCAAGCTGGGCGACTTCGGCATCGCCAAGGTCTGGGCGCTCGATCCCTCCAAACGCAAGGGGCTGTGGGGGAAGGTGCACTACGCCTCGCCGGAGATGCTGCGCGGCGAGACGGTGCTGCCGCAGGTGGATACCTGGGCCGCGGGCGTGATGCTCTACGAGCTGCTCACGCTCTGCCGGCCCTTCACCGGGCGCAAGGTGGAGGACATCGCGCGGGAGATCGTGCGCGCCGATCCCATCCCCATCGGCGATCTCCGCCCCGACGTGCCGGAGGCGGTGGAGCGGGTGGTGGCGATGGCGCTGCATCCGCAGCCGGTGCGACGCTTCGCCGACGCGGCCGCCTTCGCCGACGCGATTCGCCCCCTCTACGACGATCAAATCGGCACGCCGCTCGCCATCGCCTCGGTGGTGCGGGGCCTGTTCGCGAAC
>DATGOH010000237.1:0-6959 GCA_035306165.1 Ferdinandcohnia sp. | reverse complement strand
GGACGAAGGCCGCCGAGAGCGCCCCCTCCGCGAAGAGGTCGCGCAACAGATTGGGAATGCGGAAGGCGACGACGAAAGCGTCGGCGAAGGCGCTGGCGCCGAGCAGCGCGGCGAAGAGCTGCTCCCGCAGAAGGCCCAGCACCCGCGAGAGCATGGTGGCGGCGGAGACGAGGGCCGCCTTCGCCCCCATGCGCACGGGAGCGGGCGCCGCGGCGGCTCGCTGTTCGGCCCGGCTCACGGCGGCAGGATGCCAAAAGCGCGGCGCCGGGGCCACGACGTGGCGAGCGGGCGGCCGCCCGTCCTGTGCACGAACGGATGCGTGGTCACATCGCGTGCCGGGGCACCTGGGCCTCGATGAAGATGCGGACGAGCTCCGCGTCGAGCTTCCCCTTGCGCGCCTCCTCCTCGAGGATGGAGAAGGCCAGCTCCGGCGAGACGGATCGCTTGTAGGGTCGGTCGGCCACGGTGAGCGCGTCGTAGATGTCGGCGATGGTCATGATCCGCGCCTCGAGCGGAATGGCCGATCCGGAGAGTCCGCGCGGATAGCCGCTGCCGTCGAGCTTTTCGTGGTGGGCGTACGCGATCTCCGGCACACGACGCAGCGCCCGCGTCCACGGGATGCGCGAGAGGAAGCGGTAGGTGTGGCTGACGTGGCGCTGGATCTCCAGCCGCTCCGCCGGCGAGAGCGAGCCCTGGCGGATGGAGAGGATCTCCACCTCGTCGGTGGTCAGAAGCGGCAGGTATTGCTCGTTCGGCCCCAGGTACTTGATCCGCGCCAGGGCCTCGAGCCCACCGAATCCCCCCACCGGGAGCACGGTCGGCCGGTTGCAGAGCGCGACCAGCTCCCATGCGCGATCGATCTCGTCCAGCCGCTCGCCGAGCCGCGCCTCCTCGTGCTCGATCGCCTCGGGGCCCAGGCCGCGCAGAAGGAGCTCGCGCTGCCTCCGCAGCGATTCCACCTCCACGCTCCGCCGCGCGTAGGCGAAGCGATCGCGAAGGGTGTCGAACTCCCAGGGGTGGAGCTTGTGGGCCTTGACGAGCACCTCCTCGCGCACGCCCACCTTGCCGAAGTCGTGCAACAGGGCGGCGTAACGCAAGACCATCCTTTGCTCGTCGTCGAATCGAACGGCCGCGTAGGGTCCGGTGCGCTCCCGCTCCACGGCGTCGGCGAGGCCGAGGGTGAGCTTGGCCACCCGCTCCGAGTGGCCGGCCGTGGTCCGGTTGCGCGACTCGATCGCCACCACAGAGGCGCGGACGAAGCCCTCGAGCAGCGTCTCCACCTCCTCGCGATGCAGGGCGTTGGCGATGGCCACCGCCCCCTGCCCGGCCAAGGCGAGGAGGAGCTCCTCGTCGTCGGCGTCGAAGGCGGCGCCGCCGACCTTGTTGAGTACCTGGAGTACGCCGATGATGTTGCCGTCCGGCTGGCGCACGGGCACGCAGAGCAGGCTCTGGGTGCGGTAGCCGGTGGTCTGATCGACGGCGGGGCTGAAGCGCGGATCCGCGTAGGCGTCGGCGAGGCTGACCGTCTCGCCGGTCTGGGCGACGTGGCCGGCGATGCCCACGCCGAGGGGGATGTTGATGGCCTCTCCCCCCTCGTCCATGCCCTGGGCGATCTTCGAGTAGAGCGTCCCCTGTTCCTGGTCGATGAGAAAGAGGGTGGCGCGGTCGGCGTCGGCCACGCGCGCGCTCTCCTGCACGATGAGGCGCAAGAGCGCGTCCAGGTCGCGCTCGGCCGCCATCGCCTTGGCCACTTCGAGGATGGAGTTCAGCTTCGCGATCCGCCGCAGCAGCGGATCGTCGTTGCCCCCCCAGCGGACGGCGGTACTCAGGCTCTTCCCCATTCGGTTTGCGTGAAATGCGAGGGCGGCAGACCCGTGGCCCGCTCGAAGGCCTCCTCCCAGAGGGAGTCGTCGTCCTCGCTCTCGAAGACGAGGTCGGGGTCGAAGGGGCCGGGAAACCACACCCCTTCCTTCATCTCGGCCTCGAGCTGGCCGGGGCCCCAACCCGCGTAGCCCAAAAAGAGGCGGAAATCGTGAGGCGGTTCGCCCCGGATCACGGCGCGCAGCGCCTCGGGGCGGTTGCAGACGGCGAGGCGGCCGATCTCGACCTCGCCCGGGAAGGTCGCGGCCGAGGTGCGGTACAGCAGCCAGCCGCTCTCCGGGTGCACGGGTCCTCCGATCCGCGCCAGGCGGCGGAAGGCTTGGGTGTCGGGGAGGATCTCGCCGGGACGTACCAGCTCCGCCGCCCGCAGGAGTTCTCCCACCGGATGCAGACCGGCGCCGTTCAGGACCCACCCCAGCGCACCCTCCTCCTCGTGTCTTCCGAGGAGGACGACGGTGCGCTCGAAGTTCGGATCCCGCAGGCGGGGCGCGGCCAAGAGGAGGGCGGGCGCGAGGGAGCGGAACGCCATGGCCCCATCCTAACCCGAGTCGGCCCCGCCGGCATCAGGGCTTTGCGCCTTCGCCCCGGCGGCGTCCTCCGGGGGTCCCGAGCGGGCCTCAAGGCCCATCAAGCCAGGGCCTGCTCCAGATCCCGCCAGAGGTCGTCGGCGTCCTCGATCCCCACCGAGAGCCGGATCAGTCCCTCGGTGATCCCCGTCGCCCGCTTGGTCGCTTCCGGCACCACGCGGTGGGTCATCGTCCAGGGATGCTGGATGAGGGTGTCGCAGGAGCCGAGGCTGACGGCGGGGGTGGCCAGCCGGACCTTCTCGAGCACGCCGAGCGCCGCGTCGAGACCGCCCCGCAGCTCGAAGGAGAGGAGGGAGCCGGGCCCGTGCATCTGCCGCCCGATCAGCCCCTTCGGATCGCCGCCGGGCAGGCCGGGGTAGAAGACGCGCTCGACCGCGGGATGTCCGCCGAGGCGCTCGGCGAGCGCGCGGGCGTTGGCCTGGGCCGCCCGGACGCGCAGGGGCAGGGTCTGCAGCCCGCGGTGCAGCAGGAACGCGGCCATCGGGTGGAGGAGCGCCCCGGTCATCACGCGGACCTGGCGGAGCCTTTGCGCCCAAGCCTCCGAGGTGGAGAGCGTTCCCGCGACCACGTCGCCGTGGCCGCCGAGGAACTTGGTGGCGCTGTGCAGGACGAAGGTGGCGCCCTGCTCGACCGGGCGCTGCAGCACCGGCGTGGCGAAGGTGGAGTCCACGCAGACGGGAACCTTTCCCGCCTGTCGCACGACGTCGGCGATGTCGATGAGGCCGAGCGTGGGATTGGAGGGCGTCTCGATGTAGACGAGTGCCGTATCCGGACGGATGCGATCGCCGACCTCCTCGGCGCGGCAGAACTCGGTCTCGACCCCGAGCATCCCGCTCGCGAGGAGGTGGTCGGCGCTGCCGTACATCGGCCGCACCGCGACCACGTGGTTGCCCTCCTCCCGGACGGCGAGGAGGAGCGCGCTCAACGCCGCCATGCCCGAGCCGAAGGCCACGGTGGCCTCGGTGCCTTCGAGCGACGACAAGCCCCGCTCGAACCGCGCCACCGTGGGGTTGTGCAGGCGGGCGTAGACGGAGTTGTCGCGCACGTCGCCGCCGTTCGCCAGGTGGCCCAGCTCCTCGCCGCCGGCCAGGGGATCGGGAAGGGGATTGGTGCTGGAGAAATCGATCGGCGGCGCATGGACGCGAAGCGTGCGGAAATCCTCCCGACCTGCATGCACCGCCAGGGTGTCGAGCGCCTTTTTCATCGATTCGCCCCTTGGCCGGACGGTGCGCGCCGCCCGGTCCGCTGCAACGTGGTGATCAAGGCCACCGAGCCGACGACGATCGCCGACGCGACGCCCGCGCGCAGGGAGAGGGCCTCCCCGGCCACGAACCAGCCGAGCCATACGGCGACCACCGGATTGACATAGGCGTAGGTGGATACCACGGAAATCGGCGCGTGTCTCAGCAACCAGGAATAGGTGGAGAACCCCAGTAGGGAGCCCGCCACGACGAGGTAGGCGAGCCCCCCGATCGAGGCGGCCCGCACGGAGGTCGGATCGAAGCGCGCGAACTCGCCCGACGCGATCCCCAGGAGCAACAGACCCACGCCGCCCACCAACATCTCCATGCCCGAACCGAGCAGGGGCTGGGGGACGCGCTCGATGCGTTGGCCGAGGACCGAGCCGAGCGCCCAGCTCGCGGCGCCGCCGACGACGACGAGGGCGGGAAGCAGCTCGTCTTCGCCCAGGGTTCCAGGGCCGATGAGCAGGGCCGTTCCGCCGAAGCCGAGGAGGACGCCCAGCAGCACGCCGCCCGAGGGCCGCTGGCCGTACAGCGCCCACGCGTAGAGGACCATCCAGAGGGGGGTGGTGGTGACGAGGAGCGCCGCCATCGAGGAGTCGATGGATTGCTGCGCCCACACCACCGCGCCGTTTCCGCCGAGAAGGAGGAGCAGGCCGACCAGCGCCGCGGAACGCCAGTGGGTCGCATGGGGCTTCGGCGCACCACCGAGGCGCGCCCAACCGTAGAGCAGCGCGCCCGCCACGAGGAAGCGCACCGCCGCCATCGAGAAGGGAGGCAAGGACTCCACGGCGAAGCGGATGGCGAGGTAGGTGGAGCCCCAGACCACGTAGACGACGCCCAGGGCGAGGACGATCGAGAGGCGCGACGCGGGCTGCACGGCGCCTCTATCCCTCCGCCGCGGGAGGAATGCAACGGCGCTCAGTGCAGGGCTTCGGGCTGGGTGAGGACGAACTCCGGGACCTCGGCCTCGAAAAGGGAACCGTCGTCCCGGGACATGAGGAAGGTGCCGCGCATGGTGCCGATGGGCGTGCTCAGCGGCACCCAACTCGTGTACTCGAAGCTCTCGCCCGGCGCGAGGTGCGGCTGCTGGCCGACCACGCCTTCGCCCTCCACCTCCTCCGTGCGACCGTTGCCGTCCTGGATGAACCAGTGCCGCCGCAGCAGGCGCGCGGGGAGCTCCCCCACGTTCTCGATACGGATGGTGTAGGTGAAGGCGTACAGCCCCGTCGTGGGGGAGGAGCGCTCCCGCCAGAAGGCCGGGCGCACCGTGACGCGGATCCCCTGGGTGGTCGCGCTGGGCATGTCGTCGTCTTGCACGGAACGCGAACGAATTGCAACGTGCAGGTGCGACCGGCTCGGGTTAGAAGGTGCGCATGGACGAGACGACCTACCTTCGGCTGGCCGACGAGGCCTTCCGCCGCATCCAGGACGCCCTCGAGCCGCTCGATCCCGATCGGGTGGACTTCGAGTTCTCGCACGACGTGTTGCAGATCGTCTTCGCGGACGGAGCCCGCTGCGTGATCAACACGCAGCGCCCCGCGCGCCAGCTCTGGCTGGCGTGGGACCGCCAAGCCTGGCACTTCGACTGGGACGAGACGAAGCGCGCCTGGCTGGACGACAAGGGTGCCGGCGTGGAGCTCTTCTCCAAGGTGCGCGCGATCGTCCGCGACAAGATCGGCGTCGAGATCGGCCTCTAACGCCTCAGGCGGCGGGCGCGGGTGCGACCGCCCGCCGGGGCGAAGCGAGCGTGCCGGCGCAGAGCAGGACCAGCGCGATCCAAACGAGGTCCGCCACCAACAGGTGGACGAGCTGCATCCACACCGGCGCCAAGAGGTACATGTTCAGAAAGCCCAGGCCGATCTGCAGGACGAAGAGCCCGACGAGCGCGGCCGCCGCGCGCTTGACGACGGGCGCCGGGCGGAAGAGCGAGGCCACGACCGCCGCGAAGGCGAGGTAGACGCCGGTGGCGATGGCGATCACCGGGTGCAGGATCCGCAGGCGGACCAAGAGGTGCGCGGTCGGGGAGAAGTCCATCGCGATGCCCTCGCGCAGGCTCCGCGCCGGAAAGAGGGTGTCGCCGAGCGCGGTGACGGCCCCCGAGGCGCCGAGCACGAGCATGGCCACCAGGCCGATGCCGAGCACCACCCCCATCCCCCCGTGCCCCCACGGGGAAAAGCCCCGGCCGCCGGAGGCCCAAAACGCCGCGAGGGTGAGCGCGCCGAGCAGAAGCAGCGTGTTGACCAGGTGCAGCCCCATCACCGCCGCGCGGGCGATGGAGTCGTCGTCGGCCACCAGGCCGAAGAGCACGAGCCCCGCGCCGAGCAGCGCCTCGACGATCATCATCGCGAGCGAGAGCGCGGCGCCGAGCCGGGCCGGATGGCCCTTGTCGAAGACGCGGCGGGAGGCCCAGACCATCGCGCCCACGAGGAGGAGCGCCAGGCCGCTCGTCGCGCGGTGGGAAAACTCGATGAGCGTCTCCACGCTCGGCGAGCGGGGGATCACCTCGCCGTTGCACAGCGGCCAGTGCGAGCCGCAGCCCGCACCCGAGCCGGTCGCGCGCACGTACGCGCCCCAGGAAATCACCCCCAGGTTGTAGACGAGGGTTCCCCAGGCCAGGAGGAGATAGCGCGTCCGCGTCACCCCGCCGCCTCCCGCGCCAGCGCCAGGCGCCCGGGGTCGCCGCCACAGAAGACGTCGAGCACCGCCTCGGTGGCCTTGGAAAGGGTGCGGCCGCGGCGCAGGAGGATGGCGATCGGCCGGGTGAAGGTGCCGTCGGCGATCTCCACCTCGCAGAGCGTGCCCGCCGCCACCTCGGTGCGCACCGAGGCGCGGGGGAGGATCGAAACGCCGATGCCGATCTCCACCGCGCGCTTGAGGGTCTCGACGTTGTCGAGCTCCATGACGATCTGCACCTGCGATCCGTGATCGCGCAGGAGCCGGTCGATGGCGCGCCGCGTGGGGATGTCGCGCTCGAAGGCCACGAAGTTTATCCCGTCGAGGCCGGAGAGCGGAATCTTGGCCCGCTTGGCGAAGGAGTGGCCGGGCGGGACGACCACCACCAGGCGGTCCTCGGCGAAGGGGATCTGCACGAGCTCCCGCCTCTCCTTGGGGAAGGCCACCAGGCCGAGGTCGGCCTCGCCCTTGGCGACCATGTCGTAGATCTGGTCGGAGCGCCGATAGGTGACGCGGGCGGTCACCTTCGGATGGGTGCGCAAGAGCTCCTTGAGCTGCGGCTGGATCTCGTGCA
>DATGOH010000236.1:0-7501 GCA_035306165.1 Ferdinandcohnia sp. | reverse complement strand
CTCGGCACGAACGTCGCGCTGCACGACACCTACTACGTGGTGGCGCACTTCCACTACGTGATGATGGGCGGCGTCGTCTTCGCCTTCGTCGGTGGCCTGCACTACTGGTGGCCGAAGATCACCGGTCGCATGTACAACGAGAAGATCGGGACCTTCGCCGCGCTGACGCTCTTCCTCGGCTTCAACATCACCTTCTTCACGCAGTTCCTCCTGGGCTTCAAGGGGATGCCGCGCCGCTACTACGACTTCGACCAGAACTTCGCCGGCTTGCACGGCTTCTCGTCCGTCGGGTCGTGGATCCTGGGCATCGGCTTCCTCATCGCCCTCTACTGCTTCATCCAGTCGCTGAGGAACGGGCCGATCGCCTCGAAGAACCCGTGGGGCGGCACCACGCTCGAGTGGACCACGCAGTCGCCGCCGATCGCCCACAACTTCGTGGACACCCCCACGGTCACGACCGATCCCTACGATCACGAGAATAGCCCGGCGCTCACCGGGAGGGTCGCATGAGCCAGCAGGTTGCAGTTTCCCCGGACAAGGTGATCCGCCATCGCGTCGGTCACCACTGGCCCCACGTCGAGCTGGAGCTCTCCGGCGCCAAGCTCGGCTTCTGGATCTTCCTTTGCACCGAACTCCTGATGTTCGGTGGGCTCTTCGTGGCCTACACCTACTTCAGGAGCCTGTATCCCGAGACCTTCTCGGAGGCGCACAAGACGCTCTCGATCCCCCTCGGGACGCTCAACACCGGCGTGCTCATCGTGAGCTCGTTCACGGTGGTGATGGCCATCCGCTCGGCCATGCTCAACCAGCGCAAGGCGATGCTGGGTTACCTGTACGCCACGCTGCTTCTGGCCGCGGCCTTCATGGTCATCAAGCTGGGCTTCGAGTGGCCGCCGAAGTTCGCGAAGGGCACGCTGCCCGCGGCCTTCTACACCTACGACGGCCTCGCCCACGTCCCGAAGCCGCACCTCTTCTACGGCCTGTACTTCGTGATGACCGGCCTGCACGGCCTCCACGTGGTCATCGGCATGGGCCTGATCAGCTGGCTCATCTACCTGGGCCACAAGGGCGTGCTCTATCGGGGCTATTACACCCCGATCGAGATCGTGGGCCTGTACTGGCACTTCGTGGACTTGATCTGGATCTATCTGTTCCCCCTCTTCTACCTGGCGGGCTGACGCGATGGCACAGCATCACCACAACGACAATCCGCACGAGCTCGATCACGATCCCCTGCCGGCGAAGGTGTACGTAGGCGTCCTGGCCTCGCTGGGCCTTCTCACCTTCATCACGGTGTGGATCGCGCAGTTCGACTTCGGCGTCTGGACGGTGCCGATCGCCATGCTGGTCGCCACCATCAAGGCGTCGCTCGTCATCATGTACTTCATGAACCTGAAGCAGGACGGCGGCATGAACGCCGTGGCCTTCTTCGCCGGGCTCTTCTTCCTCGTGATCTTCGCGATCCCCACCCTGTGGGATCGGGAGACCCGCGACGTCCTCGATCCGGACCGGGGCGGCGTGGTGGAGCACACGCGGGCCGGCTTCCCGCCGCAGGTCAACGGCACCGCTCCCGCGGCCGCCGAGAAGGCCGAGGCGAAGGAAGTCGCCGCCGAGTGATCCACGGCGCCGATCGGTACGACGAAGGCCGGCTCCCACCCGGGACGCCGGCCTTCTCGTTTCCCCAGGGCGATGGTACAGCCGTACCATGGTCCCCCTTCATCTTTGGACCAGCGCAGGGGAGGCCTCGACCGCGGTGACGAACGCCGCGAGTTCCGCGCGGCTTCCCACCTCGAGCTTCTGGTAGATGCGGGCGAGCTGGTTGCGCACCGCATGGCGCGAGGTTCCGAGGACGGCGGCGATCTCGGGCGTCGTCAGACCCTTCGTCGCGAGGTGCGCCACCTCCCACTCCCGCGGCGTGAGGTCGGGCGGCTCCACCTTGGGCGTCGGCGACAGGCCCGCCGCCAGACTCACCTCCAGCGTGGGCAGAACGTCGAGGATCTTCTCGAGGTCGCGGGGACGGAAGGGGTGGGCGTCGTAGCGGGTGAGGACGAAGCGAACCAGGAGACGACCCCGCAAGCGCGCGCAGATCTGCAGCATCGATCGCACGCCGACGGGCGCCGGCTCAGCGCACCGCCTGGACGGAGCCGGCGACGTCGAGAGGGGAGGTGGTGAGGAAGATCACGTCGGGGTTCTCGCGCTCCGCGTGGCCGAGCTCCCAGTCGTTGCGGAAGAGGACGACGGGGTGGCCCTCGGTGTCCTCGACGTGGAGGCCGACGACCTTGCGCGCGGCCTTCTCGGGATCCTCGTTGCCGATCCAGCGGGCCTGGGAGAGGCCGAGGCGTTCGAGCTTCACCTCCACGCCGTATTCGTGACGCAGCCGGTGTTCGAGGACGTCGAGCTGCAGCACGCCCACCACGGCGACGATGGGATCGAGGGCGCCCTGTCCCTTGCGGAAGAAGATCTGCACCGCGCCTTCCTCGGCGAGCTGGGAGAGGCCCGTCATGAGCTGCTTGCGGCGCATGGGATCGCGCAGGCGCAGGGTGGCGAAAATCTCGGGTGAGAAGCGCGGTACGCCGACGAAGGGGCGGCCGGCGTCGGAGGCGAGCGTGTCGCCGATGCGGAGCTGGTGGCGGGTGTCGACCACGCCGATGATGTCGCCGGCGTAGGCTTCGTCCACCTCCGCGCGTCCCTTTGGGCTGGCCAGATGCGCCATGGAGAGCTTGATCTCCTTGTCGAGGCGCAGGTGGCGCACCGTCATCCCCTTCTCGAAGCGTCCCGAGCAGACGCGCAGAAAGCACAGCCGGTCGCGGTGGGCCGGATCCATGTTCGCCTGGATCTTGAAGACGAAGGCCGAGAACGCCTCTTCCTCCGGCCGCCGAATCTCCCCATCCTGCGTATCGCGCGGGGCGGGGGGCGGCGCCAAGGCGACGAAGCGGCGCAAGAAGGGTCCGATGCCGAAGTTCGTGGCGGCGGAGGCGAAGAAGACCGGCGTCTGCTCACCCGCGAGGAAGCGATCCTTGTCGAAGGCCGCGCCGGCGCCCTCCAAGAGCTCGAGATCCTCCATCAGCTTGGCGAAGCGGGCATCGCCGAGGTGCGCGCGCACGCGGGGATCGTCGAGATCGAGCACCGTCTCCTCCACGATCCGCTGCCCGTGGTCGCCGCCCTCGAAGAGGTGCACCTTCGCGTCCAGGCGATCGTAGACGCCGACGAAGTCGCTGCCCGATCCGATCGGCCAGTCGAGGGCGACCGTCTCGATCCCGAGCACCTCCTCCACCTCCGAGAGCAGCTCGAGCGGATCCTTGCCTTCGCGGTCGCACTTGTTGACGAGCGTCACGATCGGGATCTTCCGCAGCCGGCAGACGTGGAAGAGTTTCTTCGTCTGCGGCTCCACGCCCTTGGCGTTGTCCAGCAGCATGATGGCGGCGTCGGCCGCCACGAGCGTGCGGTAGGTGTCCTCGCCGAAGTCCTGGTGGCCGGGCGTATCGAGGAGGTTGATGCGCAATCCCTCGTAGTCGAAGGCCAGCACGGTGGAGGTCACCGAGATGCCGCGCTCCTTCTCGATCGCCATCCAGTCCGAGGTCGCATGGCGGGTCGCGCGGCGCGCCTTCACGCTCCCGGCCAGGTGGATGGCGCCGCCGTAGAGGAGGAGCTTTTCCGTGGTCGTGGTCTTGCCGGCGTCCGGGTGGGAGATGATGGCGAAGGTCCGCCGCCTCCGCGCCTCGCTCTCGATGATCGGCTTGCTCATGGTGCCTGCGTCGTCACGTAGAACGCAGGCCTTCTACCCGAGATTCGCGCCGAGCGCGCAAGGAAGTGGTCCACCCCGACGGACGGGGGCCGGGACGGAGGCGCGCGCCGCGGCCGAAGCCCTCGCCGCGACGCGCATCGCGGGATGGGTCGAGGCGCTTTCGCTCAGATGTGGTGGACCTCGCCCTCCCCGGGCTCGGTCGTTTCCTTGCCGAGATCGCCGCGGTGCAGCTTCACCCCCACGACGCCGAAGCGGGCCTCGGCCTCCGCGAAGTCGCGCAGCGCCTCTTGCTGGCTCTGGTAGGTGCGGTCGGGAAGGGAGCGGAGGAAGTTGATCGTCTCCGGCGGCGCTTCCTCGTCGGCGGCCGCCTGGACCAGATCCTCGCGGGTGGCGGGGTACTCGACCCGCCGCAGGATCGCGGCGGGGCTTCGCTCGGGTCGTTCGCCGACGCCTCGTGCCATCACACCTCCTGGGACCTTCCCCAAAAAGGTGCGCACGCGGCCCGGCCGAAGCGAGCCGCTCAGACCTGGACGACCTCGAGGACCTCCGGAATCTCCTCGCGGAGGCGGGCCTCGATGCCCATCTTCAGGGTGGCGGTCGAGCTGGGACAGGCCGAGCAGGCGCCCATCATGTTCACGTAGACGATGCCGGCCGAGAAGTTCTCGAAGGTGATGTCGCCACCGTCCATCGCCACCGCGGGCCGGATCTCCTCCTCGATGATCTCGCGGATGCGCTGGGCGACCGGATCGTCGTTCGCCGCCGAGGCGGAGGCGCCGACGGCCGCCGGATCCACCGGGTGCTCGCCGGAGTCGAGGTGGGCGTGCAGCGCCATGTGCACGCCGTCGTGCACGGCCGCCGCGTCCGCACCTTCCTCGAGGGTGATGGTCACGAAGGTCGGCCCGACCATCACCGCCTCCACCCCCGGCACGGAGAAGAGCCGCAGCGGCAAAGGCGAATTCGCCGCGGAGGCCGCGTCGGGGAAGTTCGCCGTGCCCCGGGGAAGGAGCGGGCGCTCGTGGATCACGTACTTGAGCGTCCGGGGGTTCGGCGTGAACTCCATCCGAATCGGGTCCTGGTGCATGGGCTCTTCCTCCTGAAATCGACTGGACCTTCTCTATAACCGTCCGCGCGCGTCGGCGCATGCCATCCGGGGCGGGACGGCGTCGTCGGGCGACGTTCCCACCTCCCCCTGCCCCTTGCGGGCCGATGGCGCGCGGACGAGGGGCCATCGACCGCCATGTACGCGATCGCCCCCGCGGATGCAGGGGCGATCGGGGAAATCGGCGCCGAGGCGCCTGGGCTCACTCGGAGACGTAGGCCCGCTTGATGCCGTCGAGGTTGGGGAACTCGCGGTCGAGGTAGGCGTTGCCCTGGGCCTGGATCATGCCCTGGTTGGGACGCTCGCCGTACTCGGCGTTGATCGACTCCACCACCTCCATGCCCTCGATCACCTTGCCGAAGGGGGCGAAGCCCATGCGATCGAGCCGCGAGTTGTCGGCGTAGTTGATGAAGACCTGCGTCGTGCGCGAGTTCGGCCCCGCCGTCGCGAAGGTGATCGTCCCCTTCACGTTCGACTCCTTGACCGGATCGTCCTGGATGGTCCGGGTGCGCCACGCGGCGGCCACGCGCGGATCCGCGGGGATGCCGAACTGCACCACGAAGTTCGGGACCACCCGGAAGAACTTGGCGTTGTCGTAAAAGCCGTTCTTCACGAGGTTGTAGAAGCGGTCCGCGCCGAGGGGCGCCCACTCCCTGTGCACCTCCACCACGAAGTTGCCCTTGGTGGTCTCGAAGGTCACCTTGAAGACCTCGGGGGCCTGCTCGTTGAGCTTCTCCGGTTCGAGCAGGGCGGGATTCATCTGGGGCGTGGGAGCCGGCTTCTCTTCGGCCTTCTTCTCCTGCTGGGCCGCCTGCTGCTGCTCGGCGGGCGGCGGCGCCTGCTCTTGCTGCCGCTTGCAACCGGCGAGAGGGAGTGTGGCCAGGAGTGCGAGGAGCAGGGCGTTGCGCATGACGTCGACCTCCGTGGATGGTGTGAAAAACGTGCTTACGATCGCTCGCACGCTACCCTACGATCAAGCGCAACGCGGAGAAAGGAGCCTGTGGATACACGGGCGCACCGCCGGTCGGTGGCGATCCGCGCGCGGGCTGCTATCCTCCAGCGCCATGTCGAAGAGCCTGCAAGAACGCTACGCGCCCAGCAGCATCTGCTTCGGCTGCGGACCGGCGAACGAGAAGGGACTGCGGATCCGCAGCTTCGAAGAGGGCGAGGAGACGGTGGCCGTCTGGCAGCCGGAGAAGCACCACGAGGCCTTCCCCGGCATGCTGAGCGGGGGCATCACCGGAACGCTGCTCGACTGCCATTCCAACTGGACCGCCGCCTGGCACCTGATGCGCAAGTCGGGGGCGGACGCGCCGCCCTGCACCGTCACCGCCGAGTACAGCGTGCAGCTCCGCCGCCCCATTCCCACCGACGGGCCGGTCCATCTGCGCGCGCGCGTGGTGGAGTCGTCCGAGGATCGCGCCGTGGTGGAGGCGAGCCTCACCGCGGGTGACAAGGTCTGCGCCACCTCGCGCGGCACCTTCGTGGCCGTCAAGCCCGGTCACCCCGCCTACCACCGCTGGGGCTAGCCCGCATGGAAGCTGCCGCGCGCTTTCGCAGGTGGTCCCTCTGGGGCCTGGCGATCGCCGCTCTGGTCTACCTCGTCTTTTCCGTCCGCGCCGGCTTCGACCAGGTGGCGGCGGAGCTCGGCCGCTTCCGCCTTGCGCTCGTCCCCGCCATCCTCGCGCTCTCCCTCGGCAACTATGCGCTGCGCTTCGCCAAGTGGCAGTACTTCTTGCGCGTGCTCGGCGTGCGCATGCCCGTCGGCGACAGCCTGCGCATCTTCCTCGCCGGCCTGACGATGACCATCACCCCGGGAAAGGCCGGCGAGCTGCTCAAGCCCTACCTGGTGCGCGCGCGGACCGGCACGCCGCTGTCCACCACTATCCCCGCGCTCGTGGCCGAGCGCGGCACCGACGCCCTCGCCCTGGTCGCGCTCGCCACGTTGGGCGTGGGCACCTACTTCGCCGAGGGCGCCACCACCCTCTTCGGCATCGCCGGCGGTTTCCTCGGAGCCGTCGCGCTGCTCTCCTCCCGCCGGCTCAGCCTCGGCCTGATCGGCCTCGTCGGTCGCCTTCCGCGCCTCGGTGCGCTGCAGCCCCGCCTGGAGGCCACCTACCTCGCCTTCCGCACCTGCCTCTCCTTCGGTCCGCTCGTGTTGTCGACGCTGCTCTCGGTGGTGGCGTGGGGCGGCGAGTGTCTGGGCCTCTATCTCATCCTGCGCGGATTCGGCGTACAGACCGCCGACTTCCCCACGGCGGTGTTTCTCTTTTCCTTCTCCACGATCGCCGGCGCACCCTCGCCCGGCGGGTTGGGGGTGGCCGACGTCGCCCTGCAGGAGGGCGCGCTGCGGCTCGTTCCCGGGATCACCGAGGCACAGGCGCTGGGGGCGGCGCTGTTGTGCCGGCTCGCCACGCTCTGGCTCGGCGTGGCGATCGGCGCCGTCGCCCTCTTGTCCGCCGGGAAGGCCCTCAGCTCCGCAGCGCCGCGATCGCCAGAAGCAGCCAGCCCACCATGAAGGACACCCCTCCCACCGGCGTGATCGCACCCAGGCCGCGCACGCCCGTGAGCACGAGCGCGTAGAGGCTGCCGGAGAAGATCAGGATGCCGAACTGGTGCACCCAGCCGGCCGCCGTCAGCAGGCCCGACGGACGGGG
>DATGOH010000235.1:0-14170 GCA_035306165.1 Ferdinandcohnia sp. | reverse complement strand
CCTCTTCCCCGTGCTCGAGCCGCTCCGCGTGGGTGTGCTCACCGCCGCGCTCGCGGGCGCCGGTCTGCTCGGTCGCTGGGTCCTCGGGGGGCCGCTCCCCACCGCCGGCGGCCTGCGCACCATCGGCCTGCTCGCCTTCGTGGCCTTCGCCACCCTCTCGCCGCTGTGGAGCCTCGATCCGGAGACGAGCCGCTGGGCTTCGGGCGAGGCGCTCAAGATGGCCCTGATCTACGTGGCGGCCGCGACGCTGCTCACCACACCCGAGCGGATCCGCTTCGTCGCCTGGGCCGTCGGTCTCGCCGCCTGCGTCCCGGCCTACTACGGCCTACAGAACTATCTGAACGGCACCAACCTCCTGGAGGGCTATCGCACGCGGTGGGAGGGGAGCTTCTTCGACCCCAATCGACTCGCGATGGCGCTCGTGATCTCGGTGCTCCTCCTGCTCGGGCTCAGGGCGCGTCTGCGCAATCCCTTCGGCCGCCTCGCCGCCCTCGTGCTCGTCGGCCTGCAGGTGGCGACCATCGTGGTGACCTACAGCCGCGGCGCGGTGCTCGGTCTCGGCGTGGGTCTTCTCACTCTCGTCCTCGCCGACGCGAAGGGACGCGCGCGCAGCCTGGCGGTGGTGGCCGCGGTGGCCCTGGGCGTGGGAATTCTGGCACCGGATCGCTTCTGGAACCGCACCGAGACGATCGTGACCTACGAGGAGGACGCCTCCGCGATGGGGCGCATCCACGCCTGGCAGACCGCGCAGAACATCATCCTCCGCCGGCCGTTCACCGGCGTGGGCGCCGCGGCCTTCACGGCGGCGTGGGCGAGCTATGCACCAGGGGAGGCGGGCACCACGCCCTACGTCGCGCACAACCTCTTCCTCGAGGTGGCCGCGGAACTCGGCCTCGTGGCGCTCCTCGGATTCTGTGTCTTGATTTTTTCCTGCCTACGGGGCCTGGTGCAGGTTTCGCGAAAAGGCAGAGACACGGGCGTGCACGAGGAGGCCAAGGCACTGGTGGCGGCAATCGTCGGCTACCTCGTCTGCCACATGTTCGCGGGCTTCATGCTTTCCTTTTTCTTGTTTCTCATTTTGGGCATGGCGACCGCCGTGGAGCGCTACGGGCGCGCGCGGCTCGCCTGGGAGGGGAGAAGCGCATGAGTCGGCCCGGGATCCTCCATTTGGTCAACATCCTCGGGATCGGCGGGGCCGAGGGGCAGTTCGTCGAGCGCATGCGCTGGCTCGATCCGCGCAAGCACCGATCGGTGGTGGCGACGCTCCGGCGCGTCGGCCCGAATCTGACCGCGCTCGCGTCGATCGGCATGGACCCCCACGAGTTTCCGCTCGGCCCGAGCCTCGTCCACGTGCGCACCGCCCAGGTGATCGGGGAGATCGCGCGGCTCGTGGAGCGGGAGCGGATCGACCTCATCCACGCCCAGGATTTCTACACCGCGCTCGTCGCCACGCCGGCGGCGCTTTTCACCGGGCGCAAGCTCGTCCTCAGCCGCCTCGACCTCGCCCACTGGTACGGCCCCCGCCGTCGCGCCGCCCTGCGCCTGGCCTGCCGCGCCGCGGATCGCGTCTGGGTGAACGCGTGGGCCATCCAGCGGCAGCTCGTGCAGGAGGAGGGGATCGACCCGCACAAGATCGCGGTGATCGAAAACGGCATCGATCTCGCGCGATTCGATCGAGCGCGGCGCTCTCCTCTCACCGCGCCGCTGCCCACGCCCCCCGGCGCCCGCATCGTGCTCGTCGTGGCGAACTTCCACCCGATCAAGGGGCAGGAGGACGCGATCGACGCCATCGCCTTCCTCGGCTCGCGCCATGCCGACGTGCACCTCGTGTTGGTGGGGGAGGGCGAGCGGCGGGCACACCTCCTCGAGCGGGCGCGGGCGCGGCGCCTGCAGGGGAGGGTGCACTTCCTCGGTCACCGCATGGACGTTCCGGCGATCCTCGAGCGTGCCGACGTCCTCGTCTCCTCGAGCCGCGCCGAGGGCCTGTCCAACTCGATCATCGAGGGCATGGCCGCCGAGCGCGCGATCGTCGCCACCGCGGTCGGGGGAACCCCCGAGCTCATCCGGGACGGCGAGACCGGCTACCTCGTCCCCGCCCATGCCCCGGCCCTGCTCGCCGATCGGCTCGCCGACCTCCTCGCCGACGAGGAAAAGAGGCGGCGCTTCGGGCGGGAGGCGCGCGCCGAGGTGGAGGCGCGCTTCCCCATCGATCTCATGGCGCGACGCTTCGAGCGCCTCTACGACGAGGTGCTCGCCGAGGCGGGCGGGCTGTGGCGGAAAGGCATCCGCCGGCTCCGCGCGCACATCGAGCGCATCCAGCCACAGACCGCACCGGCATGAACCTTGACGCGGCGGCGAAGCTGCGGGAGGTTCGCAACGACGAGGTTTCGACAGATGGCCATCCCCGAGCACGCGCCCGCTTCCATCCCCCTTCCATGGGATGGCACGCCCATTCGACCCACGCGCGTGGAGATCGACCTGGGCGCGGTGCGGGAGAACTTCCTGCAGCTCCGGGCTTTCGCCGGCCCGGCGGAACTCCTTCCCATCGTCAAGGCCGACGCCTACGGGCACGGGGCCGTCCCCTGTGCCCGCACGTTGGAAGCCGCCGGCGCGCGCTTCTTCGGCGTCGCGCTCACCGAGGAGGGGATGGAGCTGCGGCAGGCGGGCATCTGCGCGCGCATCCTCGTCCTCGGCGGCGCCTACGGCGATCGCTGGGACCTGCTCGTGGCCGAGAACCTCACCCCCCTCGTCTTCCGCAAGGAGCACCTGCAGGGCCTGGCTGCCGCCGCGCGCGCGCTGGGCAAGCCGGCCGTGGCCCATCTGAAGGTGGACACCGGGATGGGTCGCATCGGCATCCAACCCGGCGAGGTCTCCGCCTTCCTCGAAGCGGCGCGCACGGAAGGCGTGATCCTCGAGGGCGTGGCCACGCACTTCGCGAACGCCGACCTCGCGGACGGCGCGTTCACGGAGCGTCAGGTCCGGGAGATGGAGGCGGTGGTCGCGCGCTTCCCCGAGCGGCCACGGTGGATCCATCTGGCCAACAGCGCCGCCACGGTCGCCCGCCCCGACGCGCACGGCAGCCTCGTGCGCCCGGGCATCATGCTCTACGGCGCTTACCCTTCCGAGAGCTATCGCGACCGCATTCGGTTGCGGCCCGCCCTGCGCTGGAGCACGAAGATCACGCACCTGAAGGAGGTGGAGGCGGGCACGCCCATCTCCTACGGATCGCGCTGGGTTGCGGAACGCCGTTCCCGCATCGCCACCCTCCCGATCGGCTATGCGGACGGCTACCCCCGCAGCCTCACCAACGTGGGCGAGGTGCTGGTGCGCGGCCGCCGCGCGCCGATCGTCGGCGCCGTCTGCATGGACCAGTGCATGGTCGACGTCACCGAGGTCCCCGGCACGCAAGTGGGGGACGAGGTGGTTCTCCTCGGGCGGCAGGGCGACGCCGAGATCCGCGCGGACGAGGTCGCCGCGTGGGCGGGCACCATCCATTACGAGATCTTTTGCGGGATCGGTCCCCGCGTGCCGCGCTTCTTCGTCGACGCCCCGGTGGGCTGAACCGCGCGGGGACGTCGAGCCCTCTTGCGGTCGTTCGGCGGTGCCGGCCGTGCGCCCGGTTACCGGAACGGGCCGCGGAGCACATCTTCGTGCCGTGCGCACGCTGCGGAGCACCTGGACCGAGTTCGTCGCCTCCGTGGGGGAGGTCCTGCTCGGGGTCCTCGCGGACCTCGGCGGGATGGCGCGCCTCGGTGCGCGCCTCTTCGTGCTCACCGTGCGGCCTCCCCATTTTCCGCGAAACCTCCTCCTGGCGATGGAGGCGATCGGCTTCGGCTCGCTCTCGGTGGTGGTGCTCACCGCCTTCTTCGCGGGCGCGGTCTTCGCCCTCCAGATCTCGTTGGCCTTCTCGCTCTTCAATGCCCAGAGCCTGGTCGGCGCCAGCATCGGCCTATCGATGGCGCGGGAGCTCGCGCCCGTGCTCACGGGGTTGATGGTCACCGGCCGGGCGGGCTCCGCCATCGCCACCGAGCTCGGCACGATGCGCGTTTCCGAGCAGATCGACGCGCTCGCCACCATGGCGGTCGAGCCCGAGCACTACCTGCTCGTGCCCCGCGTACTCGCCGGCATCCTCACGCTTCCCTTGCTCACCTTGGTCTTCAACATGGTCGCCATCCTCGCGGCGGCCTTCGTGGCGGTGAACGTGGAGAACCTCTCGGTGGCCGAGTTCTGGAGCCGCATCCCCAAGTGGGTGGAGCTCAAGGACGTCGTCGGCGGCCTCATCAAATCCTCGGTCTTCGGCCTCATCCTCGCGCTCGCCGGCTGCTACAAGGGCTACAACGCCACGGGCGGCGCGCGGGGGGTGGGGATCGCCACCACCCAGGCGGTCGTCCTCGCCTCGGTCCTCATCCTCGTCTCGGATTACCTTCTGACCACGCTGATGCTCCCCTGGTGGCGCTCCTCCTGAGGGCCCGATGCAACGCGTGGTCATCGAGGTCGTCGACCTCCACAAATCCTTCGGGAAGAACCACGTCCTCCGCGGCCTGAACCTGACCGTGGAGAAGGGCGCCATCCAAGTCATCCTCGGCGCCTCCGGCTCGGGGAAGTCGGTGCTGCTCAAGCACATCATCGGTCTGATGCGGCCCGACTCCGGTCGCATCCTCGTGGACGGCGAGGACATCACGCGGATGAGCAGCCGCCGGATCATGGAGGTGCGCAAGAAGTTCGGGATGGTCTTTCAGACCTCGGCGCTCTTCGACTCGCTCACCGTGGGCGAGAACGTCGCCTTCCCGCTGCGCGTGGCCGACGTGCGCCTCCCGGAGGAGGAGATCCGGAGGATCGTCGCCGAGAAGCTCGCCCTCGTACGCCTCGAGGGGATCGAGGACCGCATGCCCGCCGAGCTCTCCGGCGGCATGCGCAAGCGGGTGGCGCTGGCCCGCGCGGTCGCGCACGACCCCGAGATCGTCTTGTACGACGAGCCCACCACCGGCCTCGATCCCATCACCGTCGAGTCGGTCAACGACCTCATCCTCGAGACGCGGCGCGAGCTCGGCGTGACCTCGGTGATCATCTCGCACGACATCGAAAGCGCGCTCTTCATCGCCGACGACATCGCCGTGCTCCACCAGGGCGTCATCATCTTCCGCGGCTCACCGGCGGAGGTGCGGCGCGCGCCCCATCCCTACGTCCAGCGCTTCTTGCACCCCCGCCAGGCCGAACCCTAAGTTGCCTCCCTTGGCGGCCAACAGCACGAACGTGAAGGTCGGTCTTCTGGTCATCCTGGGGATCGTATCCTTCGCCGCCATCTACAGCTTCCTCCAGGCGCGCCGGATGGGGGGCCGCGCGGTCGAGTACTGGGCCCTCTTCGGCGACGCCTCGGGGCTCTCGGTCCGTGCGGAGGTCCGGGTGGCCGGCGTGCAGGTGGGGGAGATTTCCTCCATCGAGCTGCAGGCGGGCAGAGCGCGGGTGAACATCCGCGTGCGCCCCGACTTGGACGTCTACCCGAACGCGGTCCTCTCCAAGCGCAGCTCCTCCATCCTCGGCGACGCGCTGCTCGAGCTCGACCCCGGCTTCTCCGCGCCCATCGAGCGCCCCGGAGGCCCCGTCGGCATGACCGAGCCCCTTCCGCCCGGCAGCCAGATCCGCACCGTGCACGAGGGGGCCTCCATGGAGCGTCTCATCGAGTCGCTCTCCGAGATCACGCAGGACGTACGGCGCATCACTTCCAGCCTCGACCGGATCGTCTCCAGCGCGACCGGATCGATTCAGCAGATCGTCCGGAGCGTGGAGGACCTCACCGGCCGGCTGCAGCGGCTCGTCGCCCGCTCCACCGACGACGTCGACCGCATCCTGGACAACACCCTGGTGGTTTCGGAGAACCTGCGCCGCATCACCTCGGGAAAGGACGACGACATCGCGGAGATCCTCGCCAACGCCCGTGCGCTCACCCGGGAAGCCCGGGAGGCGATCGCCTCCTTCCGGGGGTCGGCGGGGGAGGACGAGGGCGGGATGGCCACCGTGCTCGGCCGGCTCGACAACACGCTTCGGCACCTGGAATCCATCGTCCAGAAGATCGATCGGGGGGAGGGCGCCCTGGGCAGGCTCGTCTCCGACGAGCGGCTCGGCGAGCGCGTGGCGGCCGCGATGGAGGGCGTGAGCAACTACGTGACCCGGCTCGACGCCCTGCAGACGGAGGTCAGCCTCCGCACCGAGTACCTCTTCCGCGCCGAGTCGGCGAAGAACTACGTCACCCTGCGGCTGATCCCCGCGCCGGATCAGTTCTTCATGCTCCAGCTCGTGGACGATCCCTTGGGCTTCGTGCGACGCGAGTCGGTGCTGCGCAGCCCGCCGGGCGAGGACGAGGCCGCCCAGCAGGAGATCCGCACCACGAGCGACGTGTTGAAGTTCTCGGTGGAGCTCGCCAAGCGCTATTCGTTTTTGTCGCTCCGCTTCGGGCTGATCGAATCCACCGGCGGCTTCGGCGTCGACCTCGACTTCTTCGACGACCGCCTCCGCTTCACGGCGGACGCCTTCGATTTCGCCCGATCCGAGGCGAGCTTCCCCCGCATCCGCCTGTTCACCAACGTCACCTTCATCCCCCACTTCTACCTGACGGTGGGCCTGGACGACGTCTTCTCCAGTGCCCGCTACGATCCGGTCACGGGCCGCTTCCGCATGGGGCGGGATTTCTTCGCCGGCGCGGGGCTGAGCTTCTCGGACGAGGACCTCAAGGTCCTCTTCGGCACCATCTCCGGCGGCCTACCTTGACAGCGGCGCCTCGTGTGGATATGAGGCGCGCTTCCCCGGGGCGTTGTTTGCCTGCCCCCCGATGTGAGGAATCGATGGCGGTACACATTCGGTTGCGCCGGGCCGGCGCGAAGAAGGCCCCCTACTACCACATCATCGCCGCGGACTCCCGGAGCCGCCGGGACGGCCGCTTCCTCGAGCGGATCGGCTCGTACCGGCCCTCCACGGGCGAGGTGACGATCGATCGCGAGCTTTTGGACAAGTGGCTCTCGACCGGTGCGGCCATGACCGACACGGTCAAGAGCCTGGTCCGCAAGCACGCCCGGGCCGCGGCCTCCCAGGCCGAGGGCTGAGCGCGATGCGACACCTCGTCGAGTACGTGGCGAAGGCGCTCGCCGAGGCGCCCGACGAGGTGCAGGTCGACGAGCGCGTCGGCGCCACCACGGCGATCACCCTGCGCGTCGCGCCCGAAGATCTCGGTCGCGTGATCGGGCGCCAGGGGCGCACGGCCAAGGCGCTGCGCACCCTGGTCGCTGCGAAGGCGCGGGTGGAAGGGCGCCGGATCACCCTGGAGATTCTGGATTGAGGATGGCCGTCCATGGTGCGCGTGGGAATCGTGGCCCGGCCGCACGGGGTGCGAGGGGCCGTCGCCATCACCCTGGACAACCCCGCCAGCGAATCGCTGCTGGGGATCGGCCATGTGCATCTGGGCGGCGACCGGCGGCGCTTCGAGGTGCGCCGCTCCGCGCGCGGTAAGAGCGGCCAGATCATCCTCGAACTCGAGGGCATCGACTCCATCGAGAGCGCCGAGACGCTGCGCGGTCTGGAGGTCCTCCTGGAAGAGGACCAGCTTCCCCCGCTGGGCGAGGACGAGTACTGGCACCGCGATCTCCTCGGCCTGCAGGCCGTCCGCCCGGACGGTACCCCGCTCGGCCGAGTGAGGGAGATCGTGGATACCGCCGACGTGCCCGTGCTCGTGGTGGCCCACGGCAAGGAGGAGCATTTCGTCCCCTTCACGCGGCGCTACGTCCCCGAGGTCTCGATCGCCGAGGGGAGGGTGGTCGTGGATCCCCCGGAGGTGATGGGGTGATCTTCGAGATCGTCACCCTCTTTCCGCGCCTCGTGCAGGGCCCCCTGCAGGAGAGCATCCTCGGCAAGGCCATCGACCGCGGCCTGATCGAGGTACGGGTGCGCGACCTGCGGGAGCACGCCCACGACAAGCATCGCGTCACCGACGACACCCCCTACGGCGGCGGCGCCGGCATGGTGATGAAGGTCGAGCCGCTGGTGGAGGCGATCGAGCACGCCCGCGCCTCCCTGCCGGGCGCCCGCGTCGTCCTCCTCGACCCCGCCGGGCGCCGCTTCGACCAGACCGTGGCCCGGGAGTACGCCGCGGCCGGGCGCCTCGTCCTCGTCTGCGGGCGCTACGAAGGAGTGGACGAGAGGGTGCGTCATTTTGTAGACGAGGAGCTTTCCCTGGGCGACTTCGTGCTCACCGGGGGAGAACTGGCGGCGCTCGTGGTGGTCGACGCGTGCGCGCGCCTGGTGCCGGGCGTGCTCGGCAACGAGGAATCGCCGGATACCGAGAGCTTTCAGGGTGGACTTCTCGAGTATCCGCAGTATACGAGGCCCCCGGAGTTTCGGGGCTTGCGGGTTCCGGAGGTCCTGGTCTCCGGCGATCACGGCCGGATCGCGGCGTGGCGGCGGAAGCAGGCGCTCCTTCGGACCCGGGAGCGGCGACCGGACCTCTTTGCGCGCCTTTCGCTCGACGAGAGGGACCGGAAGCTACTGGATGACGCGTGAGCCGCTGCGGCAGAAGGCGCGCATGCTCACGTCGGTGCGGGCCGGACGGCCCGAGAGGTAAGGAAGATGCGCAACCCCATCATCGAAGCCGTGGAGAAGAACCAGCTCCGCACGGACATTCCCGAGTTCGACGCGGGCGACACCGTGCGGGTGCACAGCCGCATCCGCGAGGGCGACAAGGAGCGCGTGCAGGTCTTCGAGGGCGTGGTCCTTCGCGTGAAGAAGGGCGGTCTCCGCTCCACCTTCACCGTCCGCAAGATCTCCTACGGGATCGGCGTGGAGAGGATCTTCCCGCTGCACTCGCCGCGCATCGAGAAGATCGAGGTCGTGACCGGCGGTGCGGTGCGGCGCGCGCGCATCTACTACCTGCGCAACCTGCGCGGTCGTGCGGCGCGTCTCAAGGAAGAGGAAGTCCGCACGTCCGAGACCAAGTAAGACCGTTTCGACTTCCGCGCGCATGGTGTAATTTGGTGACACCATGCGCATCCGTGAGCTGATCGTCGAGGGGCAGGGGCCCTTCGCCGAAGCGGTACGGTACTCGTTCGGCGCGGGCCACGTCGTGGTCCGCCCGGACGATCCCGTGCTGGGCTGGCTCGGCTGTCTGCTCTTCGGCGCGGCCCCGCCGTCCGGGTGGGAGGGCCGGCTCGAAGCGCGTATCGAGGAGGGCGGCCAGGAGCGAGGCGTCGAGCGCCGCGTCGATGCCTTGGGCGGGGGCGATGCCCTCGTGCCCGAAGGTGCCTTCTGGATCCTCCGCCCGAACCCCCGCCCCATCGTCCTCGGTCCCCGCGAGCGAGAGGAGCTTCGGGCGCTTTTGCCGAAGCTCGAGGCCGAGCTGCGGGCGCAGGAGGAGATGGAGCGCCTGGATTCCCAGATGCAGGCGCTCGGCCACGAGCTCTCGCAGCTCGACGCCCGTCTCGAGGAGCTCGAGCGCGCCCGCGCCGCCCGGGACGCGGCCGTCCGCAAGGCCGAGCCGTTCCGGGCGGTGGATATCCCCGCAGACATCGAGGAACGCATCCGGGCCTTCGAGGAAGCGCGCGAAAAGAAGCGCGAGAAGGTGGACCGCATCCGGTCCGAGCTCGCGAAGACCGAGCGGTTGGAGAAGGAGAGCCAGGTCGACCTTCTGCGCGACCGCCGTTTCTGGGCGAGCGTGGGTGCGGGCGCGCTCTTCTTCCTGGTGGGGCTTTTCTCCCCGTGGAAGGGGCTCGCCATCCTCTCCATCCCGGCCTTCGGCGTGGGGGCGGGCCTCGCCCTCGCCGCCATCTCCACCCTCCAGCAGCGCGAGGAGGCCGGGCAGCGCCGGGCCTTCTTGCAGGAGCGACTCGACGCGGCCGAGCGCGCGGACGCCGGCGCCTTCCCGGAGATCGATGCCCTGCTCGCCGCCACCGGGAGCGCGGACGTCGACGAGATGCGGGCCTGGATGCGGCGGGCGAACGAGGTGGAGGAGGAGGTCCGCCTCGCCGCGGAGCGGCTTTCGGCGTTGGAGGCCCGCGAGGAAAACCGCACCGCCGCCGAGCGGCGCGCGCAGGTCGCCGCCGCCATCGAGGCGGGCGAAAAACAGCTCTCCGCGCTGGCGGCGGGCTCCTTCCGCAGCGCCGGCGAGATCCGGCACGAGATGGCGGAGATCCGGCGCAAGCTCGACGGTGGGGAGGGTGCCCAGGACCTCTCCATCGCCTTCTTGGAAGCCGCATGTCGCTGCCTCGGCTGCGATCGCGCCGCACTCCTGCAGGCCGTGGGCAAGCGCGCTTCGCAGCTTCTGGCGGCGCTCACCGAGGAGCGGTGGAAGAGCGTCGGCTGGGGCGGGAGCGGCGGCATGGCGCTCAAGGGCGCCGAGGGCGTCGTCCGCTTCGCCGACTTGGTCCACGAGGATCGGGAGGCTGCGCGCGCCGCGCTCCTCTTCGCCGCGGCGGAGCAGAGCGCCGGCGGTGCGGGCGGCATCGTCCTGCTCGACGCGCCTTTCGACGACCTCGACCCGGGCCTCCAAGCGCGGCTCGCGCGGGCCCTGCGCTGGCTCGGCGAGCGCGGCGTGCAGATCGTCCATCGCACCGGGGTCGAGGTCTTCCGCCGCGCGGCCAACGTCCTGGAGGCGGCGTGAGGCGGCCGCCGGCGCCGCCCGAACACCGACGCGCGAGCGGTCTCGCCGCCGAGTCGATCGCCGCCGCCTTCCTCGAGGAGCGCGGCTGGGAGATCCTCGCCCGCAACCACCACTGCCGCGGCGGCGAGGTGGATCTGGTGGCCCGCAAGGGTAGGACCATCGCCTTCGTGGAGGTGCGCAGCCGGGCGAACGACGCCTACGGCCACCCCGTGGAGAGCGTCACCTGGTCCAAGCGCCGCCGCATCGTGCGCGCCGCCGTGCACTGGGCGCGCGGCGCCGGCGTCCTCGATACGCACTTCCTCCGTTTCGACGTGATCGGCATCCTCTTCGACGCGGACGGCCGCCCACGGATCCGATACATCGAGGGCGCCTTCGACGCGGACGGGAGGATCGATTGAGCAAGACGGGCCGGCTCTTTCTCGTGGGGACGCCCCTCGGCAACCTCGACGACGTCTCCGCGCGCGCCCTGGAGACGCTGCGCAGCGTGGACCTCGTCGCCTGCGAGGACACGCGCCGTACCCGCGTGCTCCTCGAGCGCTTCGGCATCGATGCGCCGCTGCGCTCCCTCCCCGCCTTCGACGAGGAGCGGCGCGCGCACGGCCTGATCGAGCGGCTTCTCGCCGGCGAGGACGTGGCCCTGGTCACGGACGCCGGCATGCCCGGCATCTCCGATCCCGGCGAGATCCTCGTGCGCATGGCCATCGAGCGGGGCGTCGAGGTCGTGCCCATCCCCGGCCCGACCGCCGCCCTCACCGCCCTCGCCGCCAGCGGCCTCCCCACCGGCCGCTTCGCCTTCTTTGGCTTCCTCCCCCGCAAGGGAAGCGGGCGCCGGAAGCTGCTCGAGGAGATGGCCGCCTTCCCCGGGACCCTGATCCTGTACGAGTCTCCCCGGCGCCTCGCCGAGACCCTGCGCGATCTGCGCGACGCCCTCGGCGACCGCCGCGCCTGCGTCGCTCGCGAGCTCACCAAAATCCATGAAGAGTTTCGGCGCGGGACCCTCTCCGAACTCGCCGCGCACTACGCCGGCGAGGTGCTGGGCGAAGTCACCGTCGTGGTCGAGGGACGGCCTGCCGAGCGGGAGGCCGCTGCCGATCCCGACCAGCTGTTGCGCGCGCGCCTGCGCGGCGGCGCCTCCGTCAAGGATGCCACGCGCGAGGTGGCCGAGGCCCTCGGCCTGCCGCGCAAGGAGGTCTATCGCCGCGCACTCGAGCTCGCGGCGGAGGAGGCGTCGTCCTCCAACCAGGGCACGAACTCCTCGCCGATCTCGTCGAAGCGCGAAAGGGGATAGCGCCGAACCTTCGACCGCGACGTGGCGTTCGGCGCACACCGCCCTTCGCGCGGATGGTCGCGCGCACGGGAGGGAAGGGGACGAGGCGGCGGGCGATCACTCCTCCGGATCGCGGAGGCCGAACTCCTTCATCTTGTTCTGCAGGGACTTGCGGGAGATCTTCAGCTTCTTGGCGGATTGGGTGACGTTGCCGCCGGTCTCCTCGAGGGCGCGGACGATGAGGTCCTTCTCGATGGCGGCGGTGGCGCCCTTGACGATCTCCTTCATGGAGGCGTCGGCGGGCAGGGTGGGGGGAATGGGCGGGGGGGTGGGGGCCGCGGCGGCTCCGGCGACCGGGGTCACCGCGGAGGCGGCGGCGCCGGCGCTCGGGGCGGGGGCTTCGACGAGGGCGCGGATGTTCTCGGGCAGATCGGCGAGGCGGATCTCGTCGCCCTCGGCGAAGAGGAGGGTGCGCTCCATCACGTTCTCGAGCTCGCGCACGTTGCCGGGCCAGGCGTAGGCCTGGAGCGCGGCCAGGGCGTCGGGATGGATGCGATCGACGGATTTTCCGAGGCGGCGGTTGAAGCGCTGCCGGAAGGCGTCGGCGAGCAGGGGGATGTCTTCGCGGCGCTCGCGCAGGGCGGGCAGATTGATGGGGACGACGTTGAGCCGGTAGTAGAGGTCCTCGCGGAAGCGGCCCTCCTGGATTTCCTTTTCCAGGTTGCGGTTGGTGGCGGCGATGAGCCGGACGTCCACCTTGATGGTCTTGACGCCGCCCACCCGCTCGAACTCGCTCTCCTGGAGCACGCGCAGCAGCTTGACCTGCATCTCGATCGGGATCTCGGCGATCTCGTCGAGCAGCAGGGTGCCGCCGTCGGCGAGTTCGAAGCGCCCCGGCTTGGAGGTGACGGCGCCGGTGAAGGCACCCTTCTCGTAGCCGAAGAGCTCGGACTCCATCAGGTCCTTGGGGATCGCAGCGCAGTTGATCTTGATGAAGGGACCGGACCGGCGCGACGAGAGGTTGTGCAGCGCGTGGGCCACGAGCTCCTTGCCCGTTCCGCTCTCGCCGGTGATGAGGACGGTGGAAGGGGTGTCGGCCACCTTCTCGATGATCCGGATCACCTCCTGGATGGCGGGGCTGTTGCCGATGAGGCGGATGGCGTGGCGGCTCTCCTTGGAGAGGACGTTCTTTTGCGCGAGCGCGCGGGTCTTGGCCGCCTTGTCGATGACCTGCTTGAACTCGGCCTGGTCGAAGGGCTTGGTGATGTAGTCGAAAGCGCCCGCCTTGATGGCGGCGACGGCGGAATCGACGGTCCCGTGCGCGGTGATGAGGATCACGGGTACGTCCGGCGCGCGCGAGAGGACGTGCCGGAGCACGTCGAAGCCATCCTTCTGCGGCATGACGAGGTCGGAGATCACGAGGTCGATCCCTCCCTCGTCGAAGCGGGCGATCGCCTGATCGCCGTTCTCGGCGAGCACCACCTGGTAGCCCTCCCGCCGGAGGGTGGCGCCGAGCACCTTGCGCAGGTTGGTTTCGTCGTCGACGACGAGCACGGTCTGGGCCATCGCGTCCTTCTTTCTACCGCGCGGAGGCGGCCTTCTCGGGTGCGCTCTCCGCGCGGCGGTCGGCTGCGGGCAGCCGAATCAGGAACTCCGTTCCCTCGCCGGGCCGGCTCTGTGCGGTGATGCGGCCGCCGTGGGAGCGGATGATCCGTTGCGAGATCGCCAGCCCCAGCCCCGTGCCCCGCTTCTTGGTGGTGAAGAAGGGCACGAAGATGTGCTCCCGATGCTCCTCGGGCAGGCCCGGGCCGGTGTCGCGCACGCGGATCTCCACGAAGTCGGTGCTGCGCCCGCTCAGCCGAAAGCCCGCGGGGTCGTCCTGCCCCGAGGCGGTCGCGATCGTGATCCGGCCGCCCTGGGGCATCGCTTGCACCGCATTCTGTACCAAATTCATCAGAACTTGCTTGAGCTGCTCCGCATCGCTCATGGCCATGGGGCGGCCGGGGTCCAAGAGCAGCTCCATCTCGATCCCGGGTTCGACGTTCACCTGCAGCAGGCGGACCGTGCGCACGATGACCTCGTTGACGTCCACCGGGACCACCTCGGGTTTGACCGGCCGGGCGTAGTCGAGGAACTGCGTCACGACGCCGTTCAGCCGATCCACCTCCTCCACGATGACCTGGAGGATCTCGGCGTCCTCCTCGTCGAGCTTGCCGGGATCGAGGAACTGCGCGGCGCCCTTGATGGCGCCGAGCGGATTGCGG
>DATGOH010000234.1:0-2910 GCA_035306165.1 Ferdinandcohnia sp. | reverse complement strand
CGGCGCAGGCGATGCGGTGGACCAGCGCGTCCATGGGGTCTTCGGGCCGTCTGCGATCGCTGCGCAAGAGGTTCAGGCAGTGGTTGGTGGCGATGCGCAAGAGCAGGCCGGAGGGTCGGGAGGCGTCCAAGCGATGGCGGTTCTGCAAAAGCAGGACGAAGGTCTCCTGCATCGCGTCGAGGGCCCGTTCCTCGTCGCGCAGGAGCGCACGGCACCGTCGGAAGACCATCGGCCCGTAGCGTTCGTACATGGCTCGGACGTCGACCTGCACCCTGCCTCCCCGGGGCCGGCTGCGGTGCCCGCGCCCCGAAGCGTTCGGCTCCTAGGAACACCGCAGCGGCGCGAAGGTGTCACCACCCCCCGCCCAGGCTCTGCCGGTCCGGGCGCGAGGCCATAACTTGGAGCCGCCGCATTCCCAGGAGGAAACGATGAGCCGCACCCGCCGTCCGAATTTCCACCAGAGGGCCCCGGAGAGCCAGGCCTACGGGACCAACGTAGCCTATCCGCTGGGGCTCTCGGACGAGGTCCGAACGCGCAGCTGCGAGGCGCTCAACCAGGTGCTCGCCGACACGATGGTGCTGCGCGACATGTACAAGAAGCACCACTGGCAGGTGTCGGGGCCGACGTTCTACTCGCTGCACCTTCTCTTCGACAAACACCACGAGGAGCAGGTCCGCCTCGTGGACGTGGTCGCGGAGCGCATCCAGACGCTGGGCGGCGTGTGCCTGGCGATGCCGCACGACGTGGCGGAGACCACGCGTGTCCCGCGTCCGCCCCGGGGCCGGGAAGAGCCGGCGGTGCAGATCTCGCGCCTACTCGAAGCGCACGAGCTCATCCTCGAGTTCGCGCGGGCCGCGGCCGAGCGCGCGGCCGACGACGGCGACGAGGGGACCAACGACGTGCTGGTCAGCGACGTGATCCGCACCAACGAGATGCAGGTGTGGTTCCTCGCCGAGCACCTCCATCCGGCCGCGCTCGTCGAGGTCGGCGAGGCGCCGGGTGCCCAGCGACCGTCGCCTGGGGCGCACCCGCCGACCCCCACGCACTGAGGGCGCTACGGGCCTCCCTCCCGTTGCCCCGCCGAGAAGGTCTCCGTCCATCCCAGCGCGCGGGCAACGTGCGTGCGAAAGCGTCCTTCGGGCGGGCGCCGGACGAAGTCGTAGAGCTCCGCGGGGGCGAGGCCCAGCCGCTCGGCCCACTCCGAGGCGCCCGGTCCCTCGAGCCCCCGCCGTCGCGCCCGCACCTCGAAGCGTCGGCAGAAGGCGTCGAAGGCGGAGGCGTCCGCGCCCGTCCGCCGCAGATGGCGCCGCGCCGCGAGCACCAGCCGCAGCGCCAGGTGGAGATCCACCATGGCCCGGGCCCACGCGACCTCCTCGGGGGTGGCCGCACCGGCCAGGCAGCGCCGCACGCGATCGAGGCGGAGGGCGAGTTCCTCCGTCGGCAATTCGAGCTCGGTCAGCGCGGAGGGGAAGCGGTGCGCGAGCCTGCGAAAGGCCTTCTTGCGCGCGGCGGCCTCCGCTGGCTCGAAGCGGAGGAAGCCTTCGCGCTCGCGCACGTCGCGGCGTTCGCGCAGCGCCAGCAGCGCCTCGTACTTCTCCAAGAGCGCGCGCAGGTCGGCGCTCACACCTTTCCCGCGGCGGCGAGTACGGCGTCCGGGAAGATGCGCAGCCCGCGCACGCCGAGGATCCCTGCGCCCGGGCGCCGGAAGATGGCGTCGACCCGTTCGCCGAGCGCCGGGAAGCTCAGCGGAAGGCCGACGAGTTCCTCCTCCATCGCGCGGACGGTGAAGGAAGGCGCGATGAAATCGCCGCGGAAGCGCACGGCTCGCAGCCGCTCGCCGTCGTGGCGGACCAGGGCTTCGGCGAAGCCGATGGGGATGTCCGCCACCCCGCTCTCCTCGAAACCGCCCTCCTCCTCCCAGACCGGCGGCTCGATCGCCGCCGGCTCGGTGGCGTCGCCGACCTGCTCCGCCTGCACGCCGAAGGCCTTCTCGTAGCCGCCGACGACGGCCTCGACGAGCGCGGGAAACGCCGGCGGCGCGCCCCCGAGTTCTTCGAGGGTGACAGGAGGTGGGCCTTCGGCGCGCGGATCGCTGTGCACGGGATAGCCGCCGAGCGCCGGAGGGAGCTCCACGCTCTCGGTCACCGCCACGACGCCCTCGAAGAGCGTGGCGCCGTCGGCGCGCCCCTCCTGCGAAAGGCGGGCGAGCTGCCGGCTTTCGCTGGAGACGAAGTCGCGACCGAAGTAGTGGGCGCCCTGCTCCGCCCCGGCGCGGGCCAGGCCCGCGAGCAGCCCGCGCACGTAGCGGTTGATCACGCGGTCGGTGGGGATGGGGCTATCGAGGAGGGCGTCCGGCTGCGGCAGGGCGAGGTACAGCCCCAGCCGCCCCGTGCCGGCCGTGAGCGCGCGGCCCCCGCCCGGCCTCCGGAAAACCGGTAGGCCGGCATCCTCTACCGACTTCCGATCGAGTGCGGAGGCGGCGCGCTGGTGCCGGCCGAGGAGGATGGCCTCGCCCTCGAGCTCGGCGAGGAGGAGGCGAGGCCGGGGATCGTCGCCGATCCTTGCGAGAAGTCCCGCGCCCAGGCGGACGAATCGGTCCGGCGGGCAGGCGAGATGCAGCTCGACGAGGAGGCGACGACGCACCTAGCTCTTCTTCCGGAAACGGGAGGGGAAATCGTCACCGAAGTCGACGTCCGGGTGCAACCGGCGGGCGCGCTCGATGAGGACCTCCTCGGACTCCACCCGGTTCGGGTCCGGAATGCAGCAGTCGACCGGGCAAACGGAAGCGCACGCCTCCTCGTCGTGGAAGCCGACGCACTCGGTGCAGAGGTTCGGGTCGATGACGAAGATGTCCTCCCCCTGCGAAATCGCGCTGTTGGGACACTCGGGCTCACATGCGCCGCAGTTGAT
>DATGOH010000233.1:0-3947 GCA_035306165.1 Ferdinandcohnia sp. | reverse complement strand
TCGAGATTCGCCACGAGCGCGTTCCAGTGCGGGACGGAACCCCAGCCGGTCCACGTGTGGAGGTTGATCCCCGCCATCCCGAAGGCGGGCGGAATCAGCGTGGCGGCGGATCCGCCGTCCGGACGGAAGGCCTTGCCGTCGAAGGGGAGCTCGGCGTCGAACTTGCCGGGGCCCCACGATTCGAGGATGTCGCGAACGTCGCTCTCGGAGATGCCGAAGAGATCGGTGAACGGCGAGAGATCCGGCGCGAGCGCGATCACGGCGCCCACGTTCAGATCGCGATTCGGCCAGCCGTCGAGGCGGCGTCCGATTCCCGGGGCGACGGAGTCGTCGACCGTGGAGTGGCAGAGGGCGCAGGTGATGCCCACCGACTCGAGCCGGTCCTCGTCGTCGAACAAGCCCACGACGCCGACGACGGCATGGCTGCGCAACAGGGCGAGCGTGCTCGCGGGATCCTCCAGGTCGACCTCGCCCTTGCGGAGCTGCTCGAGCAGCTCCGCCGGCAGCGCCTCCGCGTCCACTTTCAGGCCGAGGGAGAGGGCGTTTTCCGGGCTGAGACCGGCGCCCACGCCGCCGTTGGCCTGTCCGGCGATGGCCTCGTGGAGCCGGAGCGCTCCGCCCCAGAACGACTCGCTCCCGAAGGTGTCGTGTCGGAAGATCTGGCGCCCCTCGCGCACCATGCGCAGGGCGAAGGTTTCCGTCGCGTCGAGCTCCTCCTGCGGAGCGAAGCCCACCCCGGTCGAATCGTTCTCGTCGCAGGCCGCGAGGCCTACGAGCCAGCCCAGGGCGACGGCACCCAAGACCATCGTCATCGGCCGAAATCGAGACATGGCGGTTCCTCCCCACTGCGAAGCTCGAACCGCCGGAATCCGTGCGCAAGTGAACTCGATGGGTCGCGGCCCGCGGGGTGTGACGCGTGGTTTCGCGGTCCATGCTTGCGCACCCGCGATGGAGGGGCGGGCTGTCGGCGTGGGCGCAACGCGGTTGCCCCTTCCCATGGTCGGGTGCACGCTTGGTCGTGGGGAGGCAGGCCCTGTTCCCGGCGCCATCGCGGCAGGTTCGGTTCAACGCCGCCATCGCGGGCCAGGTGGCCGGGGCGGCGATGGTCCTCTGCCTCGTCGCCGCCTACCGCTTTCTCCTCGGCACCGACTGGGGATTTCCCCTGCGGCTCTTCGCAGCCCTCGTGCTCGGGGCGGAGGCTTTCGAGCGTCCCGATCTGCGGACGCTGCTGGTGGGCTTTCTCGTGCACCAGCTCGGACCCGTGGTCCTGTGGGCCCGTCTCTTCGGCTTGGTGCTGGGCTTTCGCAAGGCGCCGCCGACCATGGTGCTCTCGCTGGCGGTCGGTTTCGTCGTGGCGTTCGTCGCGTTGGCGATCGACGTCCACCTCCTCTTGCCCCCGGTCCTCTCGATGATGCACGGGGCCAACATCTGGGCGGAGAACGTTCCCCGCGCCGTGGCGTGGGTCGCCCACCTCGTCTACGGCGGCGTGCTCGGGGCGGCGTACGGAATGCTCGCCCGCATGCCGGTCGGCGTCCCGAATCCCGATTGACGGGGGGCGCGCACCGACGCGTTCGGCACGGTCGGGCGACGGGGTGGGCGAGGAACGAAAAAGCCCTGCAAATCCATCCATTTGCAGGGCGGGAGATGGCGGGCGATACAGGATTCGAACCTGTGGCCTTTGGCTCCGGAGGCCAACGCTCTATCCAGCTGAGCTAATCGCCCTCAACGAGGTGGGAGGCGTTGTAGTCCCGCGAGGCATCGAAGGCAAGGGGGAAACGCCACAGCGCGATGTGGATGGCGATCCCGAGGAAAAGAAGGCCCAGCGCCCACGCCCAGCCGCCGGGTCGGAGCTCGAGGCGAAGGAGGGGAGGAAGGAAGAGCAGGGTGCCCACGACGAGAGAGGCGGTGCAGAGGACGACGACGGCGCCGGCGGCCGCGTCCTTGGCGGTGCGGGCGAGGGGGTGGACCTCGGGGGATGCGAGGTCGACCGCGGCCTCGAGGGCGGTGTTCAGAAGCTCGGCGCCCACGACGGCGCCGATGGTCAGCGCCACCAGACAGAGCTCCACCGGGCCGAGGGGGAGGAGGCCGGCGAGCATGGCCGCGGCCAAGCCCACCGCCGCCTGGATGCGGAGATTGCGTTGGCCTCGATAAGCCACGACGATGCCGCGCAGCGCGAAGCGCAGCCCGATCCCGCTCGGACGCGCGGGCGCGGGGACGGGCTGGGGATGGTCGGTGGGCGAGGGCTGGGTGCGCACGTGCTCCCAGGATACCAGACGCCCGCCGACGGCATTCCCGCGCCGCCCCATCGAGGGAATGGCCCCGACGGGCCGCCATGCCTTTGTTCCCGGCCGGGCGGCGCGGCCCCGACCGCCCCGCCGCTCTCGCCACACGCGCCTTTCACGCCACAAGGAGACGAACGATGCCTCTCACTCGCTGGGATCCCTTCTCGGACGTGCGCTCGCTCGCGCGTCGCATCGAGCGGATGATGGAGCCGCTCACGAGCACCGTGCCCGCGTCCTTCCAGGAGCCCATGGGCTTCTTCGGCGGCGGTTTCATGCCGAACGTCGACATCTACGAGGACAAGGAAGAGATCGTCTGCTGGGCCGAGCTTCCCGGGATGGACATCAAGGACGTGGAGATCCGCCTGGACGACTCCGTGCTGACGATCCAAGGCGAGCGCAAGCTGATGCGCGAGGACAAGAAGGAGAACTACCAGCGGGTGGAGTCGAACTACGGCAGCTTCTCCCGCTCCTTCACCATGCCCTCGACCATCGACCGCGATCGCATCCGGGCGGAGTTCAAAAACGGGATCTTGGAGATCCACATCCCCAAGCGCCCGGAGGCCAAGGGGAGGACCATTCCCATCCACACCTGAGAGGAGGCCGGGCCCGGGGCTGCGCTCGGCTCCGGCGCCCGCTCGACCGCGCGGTCAGGGCGCCGGCGGCTTCTCGGCTTCGGCCGGCGGGAGCGCGGGGGAGCCGGCGCCGGCGCGCCCCCGGGCGAGGATGTCGAGGACCTCGTCGTCGTCGAGCTGGGGGAAGCTCCGGTACCACAGGCCGATCGCCCACAGCGCCTCGGGTTCTTCCAGGCAGATCCACGCGTCGACCTCCGGCCGGATGGCCGCCGCGGTCGTGGCCGCCGCCACGGGAACGGCCACCACGACCCGGCGCGCGCCCAGGTTGCGGGCGGCGCGGATCGCGGCGCGGATCGTCCCGCCGGTGGCCACCCCGTCGTCCACGAGCACGGCGGTCCGGCCCTCGAGCCGCAGGGGCCTGCCGCCCCGAAAGGCCCGGACGCGCCGCTCCATCTCCGCCCTCTCGCGCGCCGCGATGGCGTCGATCGACGTTTTCTCCAGGCCGAGCAGCTGCACGGTTTCCTCGTCGACCCAGAGCGCGCCGGCCTCGGAGATGGCGCCGAACCCGAGCTCCGGCTGCATGGGCGCCCCGAGCTTCCTCGAGACGAGGACGTCGAGCGGGGCGCCGAGCCGTTCGGCAACGGGCACCGCCACGGGGACGCCGCCGCGCGGGAGGCCGAGGACGATGGGGCGCTCGAACTCCCTGCCCTCGAGGGCCGTCGCCAGCCTCTCGCCGGCCTCGGTCCGGTCGCGAAACGTGCTCATGGTTCACCTGTAGCCACGAACGGGGCCCGAGAGAAGCGGCGCGGCCGCACTCGCGCCTTGTCCCCGCGGCGCCCGGCATGTAGCGTGCCCGCCGGGAGTTTTCGGGTCATCATGGACTTTCTCTTTCGACTGGACCGCATCAAGGAAGAGCCCTTCGTCGTCGAGCAAGAGATCGCGTCGGACGAGCTGGACGGGATTCTCGAGGCGGATCCGCCGACGGGCTTTCTCGCGCGGGGGCCGGGTCGCTTCTTCGGCACGCTCGTCCGGGTGAACGAGAAGGACATTGTCTTCGAGGGGAGGATGCCTCTCGGGTTGCGCACCTCCTGCC